>CALEIL010000447.1 GCA_937876435.1 uncultured Bacteroidota bacterium | reverse complement strand
TAGGGGGTTTAGATGGTTTAGGAGGTTTAGAATCACAGGGATCCACCAATCTGATCACTGATAACGGACATCTGAAAACTGACAGAAGGTTTAGGGGGTTTAGATGGTTTAGGAGGTTTAGAATCACAGGGATCCACCAATCTGATCACTGATAACGGACATCTGAAAACTGACAGAAGGTTTAGGGGGTTTAGATGGTTTAGGAGGTTTAGAATCACAGGGATCCACCAATCTGATTACTAATCACTGATCACTGATAACTGATCACTAATCACTGATAACTGATTTCACATTTTATCTAAAGCAACTACGGCATAGGTCAGGACGAAGGGAAGCGGAATCCAAAAAAATTGCGGTTCAAATATGAGTAAGAGAATCATGATGACCAGTGAAATCAGAAAGTACATTCCGGCTTTTCTCTTTTCTGAACTGGTTCGTGGTGCAGTTTTCATATCGATTGTAAAGTTTGCACGCCAAAAGTATAGAATAATTTGAAGATGGGAAAGAATAAGTGAAAATTTTCCGTCTTTTTGCCCGGTCAATCAGATGGCACAAATTTAATTCTATGGTATTTTTACGAAATTTGCGATATTTGCAGTCCGGTTGTGGAGAATATTAGACTGTATAGTTATATAGCATAGAATTTTATATCTTATGGATGCATTGGTGAGAGAAGACATATTCCGCTTTAAAAAATTTGAGATTCATCAGGATCAGTGTATGATGAAGGTGTGTACCGACGGTGTTCTACTCGGTTCCTGGGCCCGGATCGACGGCGTTTCTACGGGATTGGACATCGGAACAGGGTCTGGAGTGATAGCACTGATGCTTGCTCAGCGATCTGAGGATCAGCGCGATGGGCATTCGCCAGGCATGCAAATCCTTGGAGTGGAGATCGAAGAAAGTTCGTATCAACAGGCTTGTGAAAATATAGCGCACTCCCACTGGTCCCAACGTCTGGAAATGGTGCATTCGTCGGTTCAGAAATTTATGGATCAAACTGATAAGACTTTCGACCTGATCATTAGCAATCCTCCTTTCTTTACAGGAGGTACTTTGTCTGAAAGCCAGACCAGGAATGACGTTCGTCATACGGTCAAATTGCCTCACAATGATTTATTGAGAGCGGTCAAAAAACTGATGAGTCCCAAAGGACATTTTTCGGTCATACTCCCCATGATGGAGGGATACCGGTTTATCGAGCTGGCGGAACAATACCGTCTCTATCTTTCTCGCAAAACGCAGGTCTTTAGCCGGCCAGGCAAGCCCATGGAACGTTTATTACTGGAATTTTCACACCAGGATGGGAGCCGCGTGGAGGTTGATGACCTGTATATACATCCGGAAAAAGGAAATGGATTTTCACCGGAATATCAAAAACTGACCGGTGAATTTTATCTAAATTTCTGATCTGAGTGAAAGAAGCAGAGATTATATACGAGGACAACCATCTGATCGCGATCAATAAGCCGGCTGGGTTTCTGGTACAGGGAGACAAAACCGGTGACGAAACCATCCTGGAAGTCCTGAAGCAATACATCAAGACCACCTATAACAAGCCTGGCGACGTTTTTCTGGCCCCCAATCACCGATTGGACCGACCCGTCAGCGGCGTGTTGTTGTTTAGTAAAACATCCAAAGCCCTGAGCCGGGTCAACGTGATGTTTCAGAAAAATCAGATTCGAAAACAATATTACGCCATTACAGATGGTATTCCCGACGAATTTGAGGGACGTCTGGTGCACTACATCGCCAAAAACAGAAAGAAGAACATCAGTTTCATCACATCAAAGGGGAAACTCGATTCCAGGGAATGCATCCTGACTTACCGGGTGGTGAAGGTGATCAATCGGAAATGTCTGATCGAAGTAGTGCCTGAAACGGGCCGGTCGCATCAGATTCGTGTTCAGTTAGCCTCCATCGGAGCGCCCATCGTCGGAGATCTCAAATACGGAGCTCATATCAAGATGGAGGACCGTTCCATTGGTTTGCATTGCCACACGCTGGAATTTGAACACCCGGTGAAGAAAGAAACCATTCATATAGAGGCATCTGTGCCGGAATTGAATATTTGGCGGAGTTACTTCCAATAATTTCTTTTGAATTCACGATAGGAAACATTACCTTTGTAACGGAGAACCATGCGTCCAGCTCCTGCTGAATCCCCCCAGGGTGGAAACGCAGCAAGGGTAGGCGGTTGTAGCGGACGGCATGTGTTCTCCTTTTTTGTTTTAACCAATCTAAAGTACTCAATCATGAAATTTTTCATCGATACAGCGAACCTTGATCAGATCAAAGAAGCACACGATCTGGGAGTATTGGACGGAGTCACTACCAATCCTTCCCTGATGGCTAAGGAAGGGATTTCCGGGAAGAGCAATGTGTGGAAACATTACGAAAAAATATGTGAGATGGTCGATGGAGATGTGAGTGCTGAGGTCATTGCCACCGAATACAGCAAAATAGTCGAAGAAGGGGAAGAATTGGCTAAAATAGCGGATAACATCGTGGTGAAAGTTCCCATGATCAAAGATGGAGTCAAAGCGATCCGTTATCTTTCTGATAATGGAATCGATATCAATTGCACCCTGGTATTTAGCGCAGGACAGGCCATGTTATGCGCCAAAGCTGGTGCCAAATACGTTTCGCCGTTTATCGGTCGGATCGACGATATCAACTGGGATGGCATGCACCTGATCGAGGAAATCGCTGAGATCTATGCTATTCAGGGTTTTGACACAGAGATTTTGGCGGCTTCGATCCGTTCTTCACTCCATATAGTACAGGCGGCCAGGGCTGGAGCAGACGTGGTGACTTGTCCGTTGGATGCTATTCTGGGATTGCTGAAGCACCCTCTCACCGATATCGGACTCGAGAAGTTTTTGGCTGATCATAAGAAATCGCAGAAATAATTGACAGTTACAATTGGTAGTTGACAGTGGACAGTTGACAGTTACATTGGACAGTTGACAGTGGATAGTTGACAGTTGATAGTTGACAGTTGATAGTTGACA
>CALEIL010000446.1 GCA_937876435.1 uncultured Bacteroidota bacterium | reverse complement strand
ATGCAAGGCTACTCATATTGTTCAGCAGATATGCAGGACTTATGTCCTGGTGGATTTTAATTTCGGTATATGTATCAGTGTATTGCATTATTTATACCTCAAATTCGCAAGTCTACTAATTTAGGCAAAAACATAGTTTTGGATTATTATGATCGGCCATTAGCTCAACTTTTTTGTGCGAATTTGAGGTAAAACCCTGTTCTCAATGCCTTAAATATTTTAAAAACTGGCTTGAGAGGGTCCTCGAAGGGAAAAACAAGTGGTTTTCGACACTTTTTTTGAGTTTTCCACATAGCTGTCTTATTTGACGTGCTGTCAAAAGATGGTATACGGTTTATTTTGATGGAAGTTTATGAATCAGCCCACTCAAATAGAGGCACGAGTTCTTTCTGCTTGCAATATATTTTGTAAAATACCTGTCTTGATCTGCGGATGAGTTTTGCAGGGAAGGCTATTAATCTGAACAATATTCGTTTTATCCTCATTTTAGGCTGAATGTAGGGCCCAACCTTCTCATGCACAAGTACTTTAAAAGCTCTGACTACTGTCAGGCTGAGGGCACAGTATAGAATATAGCATAGATTGTAGGGGGCTTCCTTGTATGGAAGGTGACATCCATTGTAATCATTTTTTATCTCATCGAATATTCGTTCACTGGCTCCACGGTCAAAGTACATTTCTATGAGTTCCACGGTAGAATATTGGTCCTGAGATATGGAAGTAATGATTTCATCGAATGTGATTTCGCTGAATAAATCTTTCTCACCATTCATCTTCTGATAGTAGATGCGTCTGCATGGTTTTCCGGCAAAGGTGTCTGTATGCTCAAAGATGCGGTATAATTCACCCCGGATATCGATCACACTACATTCTGCCGGACATATTAAATCCTGACGCACTTGCGATCGTCTGGATCTTACGATGTAATCTTTGCAGTATAACAGGATTAATTTTATAACCTCTTCACTGTAACAAGCACCATCGGCACGAAAGATTTCAAAAGACAGTCTTTGTTTTTTCATCGCTTGAAAACCAGCTTCCAGTACTTCAACCAGGTTTGTTTTAGGTGTGGCATTGCCACTTTGCATGGAAAGATATACTGGAATTTGATCCGTACTGAAGCATGACACATAATACCCCAACCCTTTGTAGCAAGCCCGTGCATCAGGTTTATTGTTCAATATCTTGGTATGATCATGATCCAGAATATGGTTCGCTTGTTCAGCAAAGAATAATTTATAGGTCTGTTGTAATAAGCGATTCAAAGGCTCATTGTAAAACAGCTCTACTTCTTTATCAGACTCGGTGTACGCCAAATCCATATTCTCCAGGTCAATCAGTTGATTAATTACACGGGTAAATGTATCGGAAGAACAATACCGATACTTGGTGTCCGAATTATTCTTCTTTTTTAATATGTTCATATCCTCCATGTAGGTTCCACCTGCTAGACATGTAGCTGCAAACGAGGAAAAAATATCAACATATGAAAACTCGGCTTGGGCCGGTCGGTTACCCAATACCTGATCAAAAACCCGATTCAAACCCGATTTGTCAATAAACTTGTGAAAGAAGTGAAGTCCACCGTAAGAATCTATCGATTTGTCAAATATTTGTTCTATTTTCATGGTGCTAAGATTGTTTCACCAATTTGGTGAAATATCGGGACTCCTGCAAATCCAGGAGTCCTTTTATTCATCTGCATCACGAGATTTTACTTAAATAAAACTTACGATAACAAGGTGATATTTGGGCGGGTCTATCTACACTGAATTCAACGTACGAAACAGGCCCTTCTCCCAGCTAAATGATTCCCGGTCTTGGCAAGGAGCCCATAATCATTCCCCTCTTGAGGAGGCGTGGATTCCGACGAAGGAGGAAGACGGGATGGTCATCCGATCCTCATTATCGCTCCAGGCCATCCTCGCGTCTTCGTGATTTCGTGGCTGGCCCTAATTGCCAAAAACTCCAAACTTGTTCCTAAAAAAAAAATTGATTACATTAGCAGATCACCTAGCCCCAAGCTACCATGTCCAAACCGCAAATAAAACAGGAAAATCCAAATTTAAGGATAACCAGGAGACAACACAGGGCGCAGAAAATTATCCTGGTGCAATTCTCCTACAGCCAGGAATTATACCAACGGTGTAAACAACTCGGAGGACGCTATACACGTACGCATAAAGGGTGGTGGTGGCCTGTGAGTGAGATGACGGAGGGTCAGTTGCACAAAAAACTCGGAGTAGCTACTTCTAGTCCAGATCAAAAGAAGGAAATAGGTAGGCCTAGAGCAGGGAATCACGATAATCTCCCAATTGAAACGGGGAATAAAATCCTCAAAATGGAACGTTGGATGAAGCAGAAAAGATACAGCGAGAATACGATCGGGACCTACCTAAGTTTTGTCAGGCAATTCTTCAAGAAGTATCCGGATCGCAGTTGGGATGCTATCACCAAGGATTTGATTAGTCATTATAATTATGAGGAGTTTATCGCGAAGAGGAAAGCTTACGGTACTCAGAATCAATGGATAAATGCTATTAAAATATATCTAAAAGTACATGGACTGGATC
>CALEIL010000445.1 GCA_937876435.1 uncultured Bacteroidota bacterium | reverse complement strand
GCGAAGCGCACCAACCATGTCCTGAGCCCCGCGAAGGACATCACACTTTTAAAGCGTTTTACGCTTTAAAAACTATGCGTGATCCCCACGTTGATCGATTCACTGAATTGGGTACGTGGGCCTTGATGTCCGGTAAGTTCGCCATCCTCATCGACGATGTCAAATAAAATGTCTTCATCATAAACCAGGTTCCCAAGGATGTTCACAGAAATGGTTTTGTTGACTTTCATCAAAAGACGACTTTCCAGGTTGACGTCGAAGTTTCCAAACTTTTGAAGATGGTTGGTAAAAAAGTCGGCTTTGGACTGGAGGGTCACATTTTCCATCAATTGAAATTGCGCCACTATTTTGATCAGACTTCCCAATTCCACCCGATAGCCTTTGGCCCTGTATTTTTCGGGAAGATACTGCGCAGCTAATACGGAATCTGTAGCTACCGTGACTTTGCTGTTGATAGGGGTGTAGTAAATATCGAGTTTATTGTTCTTATTTTTTTTCTCCTGCCCTTCTACCGGTTCCAGAGCTTTATAATTCAAACCCGATCCTAAATCAAAAGTGAGTGGTGAAAAGAAACTTCCATTTTTAGTTTGTCTCATCCCCTCCTTGTCTATTTTGTACGAATTGGATAAGAAGGTCCGCATATTCATCAGGCCCGAAAGAAACATCCGGTTGGAAAACTGATGACCGTAGTTCCCGCTCATTTCAAGTTTATCCCGGTTTTTGATCCAGCTTTGTCCATTGCGTTTCATCAACCCATACTGTACGTTGAAGTTGTAGGTGAAGTTGCTGTTATTCTTTTTATAGATAGCCTTCCAGTCAAAATCTCCCCAAAGGTTGATATTGTTGTATCCGCTTCCTTTCCAGTAATCGCTATAGGCGATCTGCGCAAGATAGATGTTCCCGAGATTGGAATAAGACCAGTATTTAACTTCCTCTACCTGCGTGGTATCCGGAGCTGTCTCCTCCTGGCCATAACCATTGGCAGTGATCAAAGAAAAAGATAAGAAGAGTAAAAAAATAATGCGCATAAAAAGGTGGTGATTTTGAGCCGTCCGCGACCGTATTATCAACGTGTACTTTGGCAACAAATATTGCTCAAAAAAGTTATTAATCAAAGTAAATAAACATCAATTTTTTATTTAATGTAAATACGTCTGATATCCTTACTGATCGGTATGGAGTAGGTGCATATATGTGAATTAGTTATATGTGTTGACTAAGTTGCTTAGGTCAATAGACGGTGATCAGTGATCATTGATTGGAGTACAGCAATTAGCGAAAAATCCCAAACATTCGAATCAATTAAATTCTTTATATCTTTGCAGCAAAATATAAAACCACAGGACTGATGAGCGACACACAAAATTTACCTGATCTTGAAATTGCCCGGAAGCTGGGGCTTACGGAGGACGAATTTGACCGGGTGATTGACATCCTGGGCAGAAATCCCAATTTTACAGAACTCAGCATCTTCGCCGTGATGTGGTCAGAACATTGCTCCTACAAAAACTCCATCAAATATCTGAAAACCCTGCCCCGCGAAGGAAAACATTTGCTCGTGGAAGCCGGAGAGGAAAACGCCGGTCTGGTGGATATCGGGGACGACCTGGGATGTGCTTTCAAAATCGAATCCCACAACCACCCTTCAGCTATCGAACCTTACCAGGGGGCCGCTACCGGAGTGGGTGGAATTCACCGGGATATATTCACCATGGGTGCCCGGCCGATCGCTGCGCTCAATTCCTTGCGTTTCGGTGATGTAGAACGCCCGCATACCAGACATCTGGTGCGGGGAGTAGTGAAAGGAATCGGGGACTATGGCAACTGCCTCGGCGTTCCCACCGTGGGAGGAGAAGTTTATTTCAATGATTGCTACAATCAAAATATCCTGGTCAATGCCATGTCGGTGGGCATCGTCAAAAAAGGCGACACGGTTTCAGCCAGCGCCGATGGACCAGGCAACCCCGTATTTATCGTGGGTTCAGCCACCGGAAAGGACGGTATCCACGGCGCTACATTTGCCTCCGCCGACTTACGGGAAGACAGCGCTGAAGATCTGCCTGCGGTACAGGTAGGGGATCCTTTTCAGGAAAAACTACTACTCGAAGCCAGCCTGGAAGCCATTCAGACCGGGAGCATCGTAGGGATGCAGGACATGGGAGCTGCCGGAATCACCTGCAGTACCAGTGAAATGAGCGCTAAGAGTGCAACAGGTATGAAAATCAATCTGGATAAGGTTCCTACCCGGCAGGACAATATGGAACCGTTCGAGATACTTCTGTCGGAGTCTCAGGAACGAATGTTGATCGTGTGTAAGAAAGGAGAAGAGGATAAATTACTCAGAGTTTTTGACAAATGGGATCTGGAATGCGAAGAAATAGGGGTCGTCACAGACACGGGACGGGTCGAATTCTGGCACAAAGGAGAGGTGGTAGCCGATGTCCCGGCCGATCCGTTGGTTCTGGGAGGTGGAGCCCCCGTCTACGACCGGGAGTACCAGGAAGCTACTTACTATGCCGGGTTGAAGGATTACAATGAGGATCATTTTGCAGAACCGGAGGACTACGTGGAAGCCGCGCGTCAACTCATCCAGTCGCCGAGCCTCGTATCCAAACGATGGATCTACGAACAATACGATCATACGGTGCGGATCAATAACATGGGAACCAACAAAGCCTCCGACGCGGCCACTGTTCGGGTAAAAGGCACGGATAAAGCATTGTCAATGAGCGTGGATTGTAATTCCAATTACGTATATGCCGATCCCTACATCGGTGGTATGATTGCTGTATCGGAGGCTGCCCGAAACATTGTCTGCAGCGGAGCCCAACCCGTAGCCATCACCAATTGCCTCAATTTTGGAAACCCCTACAACAAGGAAGTATATTGGCAGTTTGTCAACGTCATCAAAGGGTTGAGCGAAGCCTGCCGCCGATTTGGAACACCCGTGACTGGAGGAAATGTGAGTTTTTACAACCAAACCGAACTGGACGGCAAGGTAGAACCCATCAAACCCACCCCGGTCATCGGTATGCTCGGCGTACTGGAGCACATCGATGAGTTTCTGGGATCGGGCTTTCAAAATGAAGGAGATCTCATCGTTTTGATAGGACGTGAAATTTTTGACCTCAATTGCTCGGAATACCTGACCTGGAATCACAAAATTGAAGATTCAAAAGCTCCGTATTTTTCGTTGGAAGATGAATATGACGTCCAGCGGACCGTGTACGAAGCCAACAAACTCCGACTGTTGAATTCTGCCCATGATGTCTCCGATGGAGGATTATTCACCACCTTATTGGAATCGAGTTTGGAGAACAACCTTGGTGCCCGGATTCATTACGATTCTCCGGTCCGGTTGGACAGCTTTTTATTTGGTGAAGCTCAATCGCGCATAGTGGTCAGTATAGATCCAAAAGATTTTGAAAAACTACAAAACATTTCGCGTCAAAACTCAGTTCCTATACAAAAAATAGGCCTTGTCGAAAAGTCAGCCCTGATCGTAAATGAGATTGATTTTGGGCCGCTTTCGCAGTGGAAAGAAAGTTATCATACTCTTTTGGAACAAAAATTGGAACAATGAAATTGCTAAGGATTTTACTTTTAGCCGCACTTGGATTATTCTTCGCAACATCCTGCTCGGACTCTGAATCTACCGCAACAGGCGATCCTGTGACGATTTCCGGCCAGATCCGGGATGGAGCCAATAAAAGCATCGGACTTTACAAGATATCCCTCAAAGGACAAAAAAGCCTGGTCATGTCCACCCAGGCTGACGTTCGGGGAAATTTTTCTATGACATCGGACAAGCCGCTCAGCGAAGCCATTTATCAGTTTATGGTGGGGAACCAGGGCGTTTCATTTGTCCTGACCGGGGAAGATACTGATATCCAGATCAAAGGCAATTTGAACACCCTGGCTCAGTACGACTTTGAACTGTCGGGGTCTCCCGAAACTAGTTTACAGATCATCGCATTCTACAACATGATCAACGATAAATGGCCCAAAAACCAGATTGTTTCATATATGAATGAGAACGAAAATACCCTGATGGCTATTCAGACGGGTATGGCATTCCTGATGAAAAGTCCTGAAGATTATTCCAACGTTCGTAAATTGGTCAATAGGGTCGATGCAGATCTACATTCCACTCCTTACGCCGAAGAATTCAAGGAATTCGTGGATTTTTACGATCAAAAAGCTGGACAGGCTTCCAATAGTTCTCAATTTACGGTCAACATCGGGCAACCAGCTCCGGAGATTGCCCTTCCCAATCCGGATGGAGAAATCATGAAATTGTCCGATCTCAAAGGCAAAGTGGTGCTTTTGGACTTCTGGGCCAGTTGGTGCGGGCCTTGTCGCAGGGCCAATCCACACGTAGTTTCCATCTACAATAAATACAAAGACGATGGTTTCACCGTATTCTCAGTGTCACTGGACCGGAATGGCCAAAAACAAAGCTGGATCAACGCGATAGAACAGGATCAGCTATCCTGGGAATCGCACGTCAGTGATCTCAAATACTGGCAGTCCGAGCCGGCCCAGCGTTATGGTGTGACAGCGATCCCCGCCACGTTCCTTCTGGACAGGGATGGGGTCATCCGGAA
>CALEIL010000444.1 GCA_937876435.1 uncultured Bacteroidota bacterium | reverse complement strand
GTGGGTCAATGCTTCCGGAAGGTAGGGGCGATTGAAAGGAATATTTTTGGTGACCATCAGCGTTTAGTTATGATTTGGGTTTAAATGATTTTAGGTAATCTACGGTCCGTGGTCCTTCATTGAATATCAGATCAATAATGGAAACATAATGGTCAAAGGGCGGGTATATCTGATCATATTCCGGATAACCGCTGTAGTTCATCCAGACCAGGTCTATGCCAGCCTCCCTGAAAAGATCCTCCCGGATGTACGATCTGGCGGACGGACCAGACAAATAACTCGTAGCACCGCACTTGCCCAGTAAATCAAGAAGGCGTTCATCTTTTTGTCCCTTCAGGTCATAGTTTCGACTGTCTTCAAACGAGGTATCGGAATTTAATATCTGTTTGGCAATCACCTGGATGGTATATTGATTGAACTCAGACAGATTGTGCCAGGTCCTGCCGGTGTATATTTCCTCGAAAATAGGTCGGTATTCACCGAAATATTTGGCCCGGGCATAATTAAACTGGATGGTCCTCCAATGTTTTTGCTGCCAATTGGCATCCGTGAACGACACTTCACAAATCCGTTGGTTGGTGGAAGAAGTGCAGGGCACAGTTAACCATTTTATGCCATCGCGGGTTTTTATCCGGTTTCTGTTGCGCCAATCTCTCTTCGTATATTGGACGTCGTCATAGAAGATGAAAAGATCAACCATGTTGATAATATCAAAATAACCTTTCCAGGGTAAATAATTTGATTGAACAATAGCTGCCTTCATGTTTCTTTATTCCAGGTGCAGGAAGATTCGGTGTATATTACAGCGTTAATTTGAATCGGTCAATGTCCAGAATGCGACTTTCTGAAGCCTTTATGACCGTTTCATCGTTCAGGTCTTTCAGTATCACGGCGCCCGCTCCAACTACGACGTCGTGCCCTATCTTCAACCGGTCTCTAATGGTGCAATTCGTGCCAAAAAAGCAATGTTTTCCTGTGACCACGTTTCCTGAAAAAGCAACTCTGGGTGCGAGGTATGAATAGGCGCCTATCTCAGTTTCGTGACTCACGTAAGCTCCGCTTCTTACGATGACTCCATCGTGAATAATAGCTCGTGGTTCAATGATTGCCTGTGGAAAAATCAATACATTTTCACCCAACGTGGCTGATTTCGCGACGAATGCAGAGGAATGGACAAAGGAATAGAGCGGATACCCCAGAACCCTGGCCTGTTCCATAATGAAAGCATTATAATGCTTCCTTTTAACCGCGGCCGAAAGAGCCACCAGCAAATAATGATCGTTAGCCGGAAAAAGGTTATTTACCTGGTCAAAAGGAACGAGCGGTAGATTTTCGAAGGTCCCCCGACCTTTGATATAATCAGCATCTACCGTAAACGCAACGACCGTGTCCTGGGTGTCGCTATGAATGTATTCAGCCAGGATTCCGGCAAAACTGGTATCTCCAAAAATGACAACTTTCCTCATATCAGATTGATTGCTAATTTGTGCCTGGTCTGTCTGGGAGTTAATGGAGTGGCCTGCAACTGACGACCGATTTGGGTGATTCGATCCAGTAATTGCAAATTGGAAGCCAGAATGGTCCCTTCTTCATCCCAATATAAATTATCCTCCAATCCGATCCGGATTCCACCACCATACAGGATACCGATGGTATTCATCCGGAGTTGAGCCGGGCCGATCCCTCCAAAAGCCCATACAGAATTTTCCGGCAATTGAGACAATATATACCCTGCATCCAGCAATCCTGGTTGTGTACCTGCAATATTGCCCATAATTATATTAAAATAAAACGGTGGATGAATCATTCCCTTTCTATGTAGATACCTGGCATAATTGATCATTCCGGGATCGAATATTTCCAGTTCAGGTTTTATGCCCCTCTCTGCCATGGTGGAGGCGAGGTTCTGGATCATTTTCGGACTGTTGACGCTGGCCCCTGATGTGAAATTGAGTGAACTAAGCGTGAGGCTGGCCATATCAGGCCTGGCAAGTCCGGTCAATTCAAGGCAATCAGACCTCTGTTCAAATTCAGGCCAGTTTCGCCCGCTAGTGGAGACGCAGATAATCAGTGAATCTGAATTATACCCATCTATGGCCCGGATTCCTTCAATGATTTCCGCATATATTTCCTTTTGCCAGGCAGGCTTGCCTTCGCTATTCCTGGCATGGAGGTGTACGATAGATACCCCATATTGCCGGGCTTCGAGCACTTCATCGATAACCTCCTGCGGAGAGACGGGGACGTGGGGAGTCATGGAAGGGGTGGGGATCATTCCCGTCGGCGTAAAATTGATGATATAGGGTCGCATAAAGAATCGTTTGGTTGAGCTTCCACATTCCTTCAAAAAAGGAGTTAATCATCCAAACATAGTTTATATACATTAGTAAATTATTGAATATGTAATATATGATCAAAAAAGATAATATTCGGTCATATTTTATGGTTGAATGTCCTGTCCCGGCATGGGGGAAACGATCGTTTCTCAGTAAACCCGCATTCCAGACCGAATGAATATTTTCCATTTGCCTGGATTATGGTCGATTGACAAGACTACTTTTTTGGTGAGAAAGTGTAAAATCTGCATGAGAATGGGGTTTCGTCCCCGATATTGCCTGAACAAATTGGAGAGAAATGTATCTCTCAACTCCGGCTTAGTCGAATAATCACTTCGCGGTGTTTCGGAAAACGGTCGATCAATTCGTTTCGATTTCCCAGTTCAAAGTCATCGAAGTGGAAACCCGGAGAGACCGTACAACCGACCAGGGCATACGAATTTGGGACAGTGACTTCCGCTGCAAACCAATGACCGCCAGGAACGATCAGTTGGGGAAATTCACCGTATATAATATTCCGGCCGATGCTATGTTTTTGATATTGACCCTCGGGTGATATAGTGTGAAGCTGGATGGCTGTACCATCGTAAAAATGCCAGATTTCATCCTGACGGATGCGATGGAAGGCTGAAAAATTTCCTAACGTCAACAAATAATAAATACAGGTAGAATAATGCCTTTGATCTTTATATTCCGGGGGTAAACTATCCTGATGAATGTAGTCCCTGCTTCGGTAAGACTCCCTGTAGAATCCTCCTTCCGGATGAGGTTTAAGATTTAGCTTCTCTTTTATTACTTCGATAGTGTTCATAATAGTGTCCATACCGTACAGTCTGTTGTTGCAAAACTCCAATATACTATAGTATACCAAAGTGCATACAGATAATACAGCCTTAAGTTTGGTTTGTTCATCAGACCGTCTGAATTTACACGATTTCGATTCGTCTCACTTCAAATACTTTTCATTATCTTAAACTTCATCGAAGGAAGATTGGATACTTTTATCTTATCTTGTGAAGGACTCCTGCCCTGGAAGAGCCATCCTTCGGGATGGTAACAAGGTATTCCGGAAACGTTTTTTTGAACTTCAAAGTATCATTAATTATGACCAAAATCGACCGTAGAAAATTTATTCAGATAACCGCTGCCTCCGGTGCTGTTGCCCTATCCTGGCCGGCATTGATCCAGAAAGCTCTGGCAGTGGAAGCGAACAATGTCAAAGGATCCATAGAAGATGTAGAACACATCGTGATTCTAATGCAGGAGAATCGGTCCTTCGACCATTATTTTGGAACGATGAGAGGAATGCGGGGATATGGAGACAGGTTTCCCATACCGCTTGAAAGTGGGGAGCGGGTCTTTCATCAATCGGATGGTGAGAAAATTGTCCCACCGTACCACGCGGATAAAAATTCTTCCAACGCCGGATTTATCAAGGGAACGCCTCACAATTTCCCCGATATGCAGGCTGCCTGGAATCAGGGGAAATACGGTTACTGGCCGTTGTACAAGACGCCGTATTCGATGGCTTATTATACCAGGGAAGAAATCCCCTTCCAATACGCTCTGGCGGAGTCGTTTACTGCGTCGGATGCCTACCATTGTTCTGTCGCCACGGGCACCGATCCCAACAGGATCATTTTCTGGTCCGGGTCCAATTTTGATCCCGACAAACGGGCAGCCGGAGTCAATTGTACTGATGTGGATTCCGAACCGGTCAACCTGCGTTGCTGGATCAAAGGGGAAATGCCGGAGCCGGGATACACCTACCAGGGCAATGCGTTCACATGGCCTACCATACCCGACGTATTGGAAGAAGCGGGTATTAGCTGGAGAATATACCAGGATCCCAATAACAACTGGACGGGGGCCATGCATGGTTGCCTGGCTTTTGAGAGTTTTCGAAAAGCCAAACCTGGTTCTGCGATTTATGAGAATGGTATGAAAGAATGGACTTTGGAGGACTTAAAAGAACACGTGGTACAGGGAACGCTGCCGGCGGTGAGCTGGGTATTGCCCTCTAAAGATGATTCTGAACATCCCGGAGCTCCGTCCAGTCCGTATCGTGGAGGTGATTTTATCCACCAGGTGCTGGAAGCGCTGACGACCAATCCGGACGTATGGAGCAAAACCGTATTTTTTCTGACCTTTGATGAAAACAACGGGTTGTTCGATCATATCCCGGCCCCGGCCGTTCCGTCCTACGATGCGGATGGCAACTTGATGGGCAAATCAACCCTCGATCTTTCCGGGATGTATTTTAACAGCGGCAAAGAGGACAGCGATGCTGCCCGGGAAACACTCAGGGAAGGGGAGGAGGTTCCCTACCGGCAATACCTGGATGAACGCGATACGATTTCGGGGCCTATCAGACCATGGGGGTTTGGCCCGAGAGTACCTTTATATATCGTGTCACCGTGGTCCAGGGGTGGATGGGTGCATTCGGAGGTGGCAGATCATACATCGGTCGGCCAGTTTATCGAAAAAAGATTTGGAGTGACCCTCCCGGCCATCAGCCCATGGCATCGGGCCATTGCCAGTGATCTGGTCTCAGCCTTTGATTTCGAAACACCCAACGATCCCCATTTTCCAGATATGCCCGATACCAGCAATCACGCCTCCCTGGATGCAGCTTCGCGGTTGTTGCCCCTGGCCAGTCCGCCTGAAACTCCGACCCCATTATACCAGGAATTGGGGAGTCGTTATTCCAGAGCACTACCGTACAAACTCCATGTAAATTATGATTTCACGGATCAGGATTCGGTTCGATTGAGTTTTCAGAATACAGGGGAGGCCGGGGTAGTATTTCATGTATACGACCTGCACCATCTGGATCTTATCCCCAGACGGTATACGGTAGAAGCGGGCAAGGAACTGACGGATGAATGGAATACTGAAGCACAAGCGGGATCGTATGATCTGGAAGTGTATGGGCCCAATGGATTTTTCAGAAAACTCAAAGGGAATATTTCGAAATCCTTCCTCCAGACTGATATCGATTTTGATGAGAAGAACACCAAAATCTACGTCAATATTACGAACCAGGGAGCAGAACGCCTCAAAATTTCAATGAAAGATAACGCGTATGGATACGCTGGATTGGATCCCCGGGATCTCGAACCATCTCACTCTTTGCGGTTGGAATGGTCGTTGGATAAAAGCGGGAATTGGTATGATTTTACGTTACATAGTAGCGCGGAATTTATGTATCGCCTGGCCGGTAGATTGGAAACCGGTGTGGACAGTATCAGCGATCCGGCGATGGGGATGTGAGTGGGTGTGAGTGTGAGAGTGGGTGTGAAGGATTATTATGCCACAAGCATCATTAATCAAGAATAAGTTATCTTGTCCGGGAATTATCCTTATTTTTGTATACAAATAGCATATGAAACCAGATTCTTTATCCCATGTCGTATACCTCGAGATTCGAAAAAAGATCCTGTCCCACCAGATTCCTGCAGGGACACGACTGATCGAAGGAGATTGGGCCAAAAAACTGAAGGTTAGCCGGACAGCCGTACGGGAGGCGCTGACCCGATTGTTGGGCGAACATCTCGTCGTCATGGGCGAAAGGGGCGGATATTATATAAAATCCATCACGGCAGCCAACGTCCGCGAGATCCGGGAAATCAGGGAGATTTTGGAAGTAGGGGCTTTGCGTCTCGCTATTGAAAAGATGACCGGTGAGGAGATCGATGTTTTGACGAAAATTTGCGAGGATTTTACCAATATGGTCGAAGGAGGATATCTGAACGGAGCACTCGAAGCAGACATGAAATTTCATGAGACGATTATGCTGTATTCCCGGAATCAGAGATTGATGGAAGCCTACCATTCAAGCAATATCCCCCTGTTTCATCTAAAATTGGACGAGGTTTATTCCCATATGAATGATTACGAACAGACCGACAAAGAACACAGGCGGATCCTGGCCGCTATCAGAAGCAGGAATTTTGAAGAGGGCAAACAAGCGCTAAAGGCTCATTTGCACCGCGGGGAAATGGCTACCCTGGATCTGGAATAAATTTATCGTGGTTTCTACTCTAGTGCTCTGTCAAGACAAAAATTTTAATTTCATTCTGGATCTTTTGAGCCATCTCATCGTTG
>CALEIL010000443.1 GCA_937876435.1 uncultured Bacteroidota bacterium | reverse complement strand
CACTAGATGAAATGGTAAAAAAAAAATTGATTTGTTGTAATCGATTAACAGCTATTCCAAAAAAAATCCCAACTTGGAAGCTGTTCCATTTCATGGTTTCAATCCTGCAAAAACCCACTTAAATGATGCGAAAACTAGTGTGCCGAATTGTAAGTTCCTATGGTAGTATTTCAAAATATTTTTTGTCAGATCAAAGAAGTATAACCGAGCATAGTGGGGCCTACGTATGGCTTATGATGATGAAGAAGAGCTGGCGAAAAAAATGCCGAAATACCTATAGAAGGAATTTAGGATTTGGTGCACTACTTCCTTTTATAATTTTTCTTCCCTTCATATTTGGTTGTAATTCGGAGAAGATTTCATTTGAACCGGCAACAGATGACACGATTGTTTTCCTCGGCAATACGTTTTCCGAAGGATTCCAGCGTCACAATTATTTCGAAACATTTCTCTACCATAATTTCCCGGATAAAAACCTGATAGTGAGAAATATCAGCTGGAGCGCAGACGAAGTGGATCTGATGCCCCGTCCGCTCAATTTTCCCTCTTTGGAAGAACACCTGATGAAACTCAAAGCAGATGTAATATTTTTATCATTTGGCCTCAATGAATCCTACCAGGGTGAACGAGGTGTCGATGATTTTAAGACCAACCTGGAGGCTTTTATATCCAATCTAAGAACACAGAATTTCAATGGAAAATCCGCCCCCAGGTTGATTCTCCTATCTCCCATTGCCTATGAACGATTGAATGGAGATTTGCCGGAGGCGGACATGATTAACTCCAACCTGGAACTGTACACAAACGCGATGCGTGATGTGGCACAAAAGGTAGAGGTCGATTTTGTAGATCTTTACCATCCCGTGAATAAATCTATGGCCCAATCCACCACACCACTGACTTCCAACGGAATTCACCTGAACGATCGCGGGAGGATCAAAGTGGCCGAACTTTTAGCTCATACGCTTAACTTTCCCACCGATGTCTGGCAGAACACGCCGGAAATGAATGGCCTGCGTAAGATCATTGACGAGAAAAACAAGCATTTCTTTTACACCTACCGACCTTCCAACAGCGAATACCTTATCGGACGACGAAAAGATTGGCCTGGAGGACAATCCCTGCACATGGAATTGGAGTCGACGGGACAAATCGTAAACCGGCTTGATTCCCTCATTTGGGAGTACAGTGAATCTGCGTTACCCGGCACATTTCAGAAATTGGCAGATATCATCCGGTACGGTGAGGGCCGACCGGAAACACTGGCAGACAGGTCAGAGTATCTTCCCGATAAAAGTCAATTTATCCTGAAAGAGGGCTATGAGATCGAGTTGTTTGCTTCGGAACAGGAATTTCCCATCGGAAATCCCGTGACGATGACCTTCGATCCCCGGGGACGACTGTGGTTGTCCACCATGCCTTCCTACCCCAATTATTATCCCGGTGACCCCCCGAATGATCAGATCATTATATTGGAAGATGAAGACCAGGATGGAAAAGCCGATCGTCACATCGTATTTGCGGATAGTCTGTATTTGCCCCTGGGATTTGAACTGGATGGACGGGGTGTATTCCTCACCCAGGCTCCCGACTTTATATACCTGGAGGATACGACAGGCGATGATGTAGCAGATACCAGGGACTTTATATTACATGGATTTGGGACCGAAGACGCTCACCATTCCCTGAGTGCTTATACCTGGGGGCCCGATGGAGCACTGTATATGCACATGGGCACCTTTTTACATTCCCAGGTGGAAACCCCCTATGGGCCCCGGAGAGGAGCGTACGGAACGACCTGGAGGTATGATCCCAAAAGGGGGAAACTGGACAACTATATTTCATACCCTTACGCCAACCCATGGGGGAACGTATTCAATGCGTACGGCGATCATTTGATCGCAGATGCTTCCACTGGCAGATGTCATTTTGGTACACCTCTGAGCACCCATATCGACTACCCGATCAAACACACCAGCCAGGCTGGGTTTCTGACCGCACGATTTGCGCCCAAAACCTGCGGCATAGAGATCATTTCCAGCGACAATTTTCCGGAAGACGTGCAGGGGGATATTTTGCTCAATACATTTGTCGGATTTCAGGGAATCAGGCAACACCAGATGATCCCGGATAGTAGTGAATATATGGGCAGTGAAGTGGAGCCGTTGCTCCAATCCAAAGACCCCAATTTTCGTCCGGTAGATCTGAAGTTTGGACCCGATGGTGCTTTGTACGTCCTCGATTGGTTCAATCCGATCGTACAACACGGCGAACAGGGTTTTCGGGAAGAACAAAGGGATCATACCCACGGCAGAATATGGAGGATAAAGTATTCAGGAAAACCTACCACGGAGGTTCGAGATTTTTCAAAAATGCCGGTGGAGGGTTTAATTTCGGCTCTTGAAACCGCCTCTGATCGGGAGAAATACCGGATCAGAATACAACTCCGCAATTTCTCAGATGAAGAAATGATCATTGCACTGGAAGCATGGCTGTCGGGAATTGACCCGGGGGATCCCGACCTGGAACGGTATCAACTGGAAGCGCTTTGGCAGTACCAACGGATGAATCACTACAACGCTGATCTGTTGGGGAAGGTGCTTGGGTCGAAAGATGAACAGGTACGAGGTGCAGGGGTAAAAGTGTTGTATCAATGGAAACCATATAACGATCGGTATAGCGAAACACTTCTGGATCTCACCGAAGATCCGTCCTTTAAGGTGCGGCTGGAAACGGCGGTAGCGCTGAGTCACGAAAAAAATGAAACCGGGATTAAGGGCTTGTTGAAGATACTTCAGATGCCTCGCGATGAACACATCGAATACACCTTGCGCGAAGCATTCATGAATCTTCAATCGGTCTGGATCCGCATGATGAGTCAGGATTCCACCTTTTTAATGGATGACTTGGGAAGTGCCTACTATCTATTTGAATTGCTGGAAGATCCAGAATTATTGTCCTTGCCGGGCTTTATTTCCGATGATCCGGCATGGGAGATGTTTACCTGGCAAAAGCCGTCGGATGAGACTTATGCCCTGTTGTCAAAATCGCAGGCCTATCATCAGTTTCGAGCCAAATCAGGTTCGACGTCAAATCAAAGTTTGACAGATGGCATTGGTGATGACAATGTAGCGCGGATTACCTTAAAGGCCGTCCCCGGAAAAATGATTTATGACCAGGATACCCTCCGGATAAAGGCTGGCCAGCAAGTCATTATCAATTTTGAAAACGATGACAATATGGCGCATAATATTGTGGTCGTGAAACCTGGACACAAGGAGGAAATCGGAAAACTGGCCGATCAAATGGCCACGCAGGCGGATGGATATCAGCGGAATTTTATTCCGGAATCAGACCATGTGTTGTTCTGGACCCCGCTGGTCAATTCCGGTGAATCGCATATACTGGAGTTCACTGCACCGCAAGAAAAAGGAAATTATCCATTTATCTGTACATTCCCGGGGCATTGGAGGATAATGCAGGGGGTGATGATGGTTAATTGATGGGTCATTATAAGGGAATGAAAGTGCACAACCCCGGTATAACCTTCAGGCTACAAAACGTTCGATGCACGTATACCCCATAACGGGTTAATCGACATAAAACGTTTGAAGATTCTTGACATATTAAATTATTTTATATCCATCAGTGTTGATCAACCTTTTACTAAATTAGATAACTCAACTTTTAAACCAAATCCGTGAGAAAACTGCCTTTAATCGTATACATTTTTACCCTGCTCATGTTCACGTTTCAGGTGGATTCACAGGAAATTATGGAATTGTACCCGGAGGGCATTCCCAATTCCCGTTCTGCAACCAATGAGGAATATAGCAAGGCCAATGATCTAGTGGATTCTGTAACTTTCAAGGTATACGTCCCCACGTTGAAAGTTTTTCATCCGGACACCAGGAAGGACGACCGGTCGGCCGTGATCATTTGTCCGGGAGGAGGATACGGTGGATTGCTCACCAAGCGGGAAGGTAGCGATGTCGCACAAAAATTAGCAGAGAAGGGTGTGACCGGTATCGTGTTGAAATATCGTCTGCCTGATAGTACTATTATGGTGCATCCTTCCATCGGCCCTTTGCAGGATTTGCAAATGGCTATTCACACGGTCAGGCAAAACGCAGATGAATGGGGGATCGACCCCGGGAAGATCGGTGTGATGGGCTTCTCAGCGGGAGGGCATTTGGCGGCTTCTTCAGGGGTGCTCCATAAGACATTTTGGGTGGACAGTACCCGGGAAGAGAATGTGCGACCAGACTTTATGATCCTGGTCAATCCGGTGATTAGTTTTACGGATGAAATCGGGCATTTGGGATCCCGGAAAAATTTATTGGGGGATCGTATTACGCAGGATCAAATTGATTTTTTTTCCAACGAACGCAACGTGGATGCCTCTACCCCGGTGACGTTTCTGGTGCACAACAATACCGATTCGGTCGTGATTGTCGAAAACAGCCTGGTCTTTTTTGATCAGTTGCGGAAATTTAAAATTCCGGCCGAAATCCATATTTATGAAAAAGGGGAGCATGGTTTTCTGACCTGGCCATCTTTTGACGAATGGTTTGGACGCGTCATCCATTGGATGAAAGGAAAAGGATTTATTAGAAAGCTGTGACGAATGTATTAACAAATGTATGTTTTGTGAAACGAATATTGATATTTATTGGTTTAACCTTTATACATATATACCTTGGAGTTTACTCATGTTTTCGGACATTCTAAGGAAGATAGCAATTACACGGAAAATCAATATCTTTGAAATCATGAAAACATTGATCGTCTATCCTGATACTGAAGACAAATTACAGGCATTAAAAACCTTTATGCAAAATCACAAGATCCATTTTAAAACAGGAATGGATCATACTGCCCATTCAATCGCTGATGACATCAGAGAAGCTGTTGAAGAAGTGAAGCTTCATCGAGAAGGTAAAATCAAGCTTCAGGATGCAAGGGATCTACTTCATGAATTATAGAATTATTGCAACTTCGACTTTTCCAAAGAACTCAATCGATTAG
>CALEIL010000442.1 GCA_937876435.1 uncultured Bacteroidota bacterium | reverse complement strand
TCTAGTCTGTTTTGATTAAGGATGTAATATTCAAATAAATAATTTGAATTTAAAACGATAAGGTGAAATTCTATGAAAAATTCGCCGGATACATGTATTTGAAGAAAAGTAGTAGGACTGTCAGGATTTTACACCCAGACAGGATATTCACTGCTTCCATGATAGCGAAGCCCTAAGTCGTCGAAATACTGGCAAAATTATGTTTATTCTATGCCATACAGAGGACCTTGGCGGCCATTGAAAGAGGAAAATCAATACTACCGCTATTTATATCCACTGATTTGAACATTATTCCCGTTAGTAGAATCCCGATCTTCCGATTAGGCCCCAATTGCTATTGCGAACTAAATTTGATCTCGGAATTCACCGGCATCACGACCACGGCCTTGAAATCATCCACAATCGCCAGACTGTGTACCTTCATGGCTGGAATCAGGAACGAATCCCCGGATTTTAAAAAGTGTTGATAGTCGTCAATTTCAAGCAGAGCTTTCCCGGATTTGACCGAAATCACCGCTTCACCTGTACTGTAGTGCAAAGGCATGCTCACCCCTGCCAATCCTGTGACCTCCAGCACTTTGAAGGTAGTCCCTACAAATAATGGGGACATGGTGGGGTGCTCGGTGGCTGAATGTTTTGATATAACGTCCATGTGATTGTAATTTTACCAAAGGTACGTTTTTTTTCTAATTAAGATATGTTAGTCCTTAATTATTTTCAGTAAATTTTAGGAAGACTTTTTGCTTTTTTCCGTGTTAACGGAGGAATAATATGACTGGGTGTAATAGGTCTGTATAGCAGTGGATGAACTAAGAATAGTATTATCCATAAAGAGGAATGAATCCTGGCGTGGAATGTCTTGGAATAATTATTGCCCTGGACGGCTTGTTTTCCCGCTTTTTGGAATAGAATCTGCATAAGTAATAGCATATACCAACAAAACGTTAGATATTTAACAACCGGGGCATTGTTATGGTGACTGCCTGAAACCTTTAAAGCATAAAACTTGAGAATCCTCTCCATATTGGTAAAAGGCATCGCAGGTATTATCCTATTACTTTTTTTGATACTGCTCTTCATCCGCAGTCCGTGGGGGCAAGGGATTATTAAAGATCGTCTATTTGGTTATCTGGAGGACAAAACAGGTACTACGATGACATTGGACAGGATTTATATCACCTTCGAGGGGAATATTGCACTTGAGAATCTTTTTATAGAAGATTTGAATACCGATACACTTTTGTATTCCCATTCACTCACAGCGTATGTTCCCATCTGGCCGGTGATCACGGACGGGAAAATCACGGTTAAAGACCTTCGATGGGAGGGCGTTCGAGCCAATATCTATCGAAATGAAGGTCAGGATTTCAATTACCAGTTTCTGATCGATGCATTTTCTCCGCAGGATACTCTTGAGGTTGCGGTGAAAGATACCACTTCGTCATCTACTGACATTTCGATATTTAAGGTACTTTTATCAGATATATATGCAACCTATCATGACCGGGAAGGGGGATTATCAGCTTATGTGAACCTGGGTGAATTGCTCATCGATGCCAATGAAACGGATCTCGATAGTATGAAATTTGAAGTTTCCTCCGCGCTGCTAAAAAACACCCGATTCAGCTATGAACAGTCCAAACCTTTCCCCGAATCTCCGGAATCCACCGGGATGCCATTACCATTTTTGACTTTGGAGGATATTGAGGTCTCCAATGTGGCGGGCGTGTATGAATCCATCCCCGACGGAATAGAAGCCAGGGTTGATATTCAGGATTTCAAACTCAAAGCACCGAAAGCCGATATTCAAAAAAGACAGATCCATATAGCCTCGGTGGCACTGAGCGATTCGGAAATTGAATTTATCACATTCTCTGACTCCCTGCAGGTTTCCGGGCTTTCGACAACCATTCCGGATTCGGTACAGACCGCTTTCTCATGGCCCGATTGGGAGGTGGCGCTGGAGCGCATCAGCTTAGTAAACAACAAGGTCGTATACCAGGTGGAAGACGAAGTTCCGGTGTCCGGTCAATTTAACCCGGAGGTGTTGTTTCTGGACCAACTAAGCCTGGAAGGGGATGATATTTATCTGAAAGACCAGAGTACGAGGGGGCACTTAACCCGTCTTCGTTTTCATGAAGCTTCCGGCATAAATGTCGACAGGTTTGAGTTGGACTGGGTAATCGATGACCAAAACCTGCAGATATCGGAAATTGATATCGAAGCACTGGGGAGTGTAATTTCCGGTGAATTGTCGGCGAAGTATACCTCCCTTCAGGCTATGATCGATCAACCTGAGCACGTGGTAGTGAATCTGAACTTGCCCCATATCCAGGTAGCGATTGAGAAATTGTACCAATTCCAACCGGATCTGGCCACCAACCCATACTTACAAACTCTCTCTGAAAAACCGATCGGTGGATATATTTCAGCCAATGGACCGGTGAGGGCGCTCAATGTCTTAAAAGCCGGGATTGAATGGGGCCCCGGGACTTCGGTATCTGCCACAGGTCAGCTCTACAATGCCACCAATCTCCAGGCATTGCGGTTTGATTTTCCGAACGTGGTGATCAGATCATCCCGCGAGGATCTGAATCTTTTTGTTCCTGAAGATAGCTTGGGTATCCGGTATCCCGATGCTACCAAGATAACCGCTGAGGCATCTGGTACCATGGAGGATATTGCCACCCGGGCATCGCTGGATAGCGATCTGGGCAAGGTCAGTTTCGAAGGCGATATGCGTTTACTGGATACGATCGTATTCCAGGCCAGTCTGACTACAACGGAGTTGATGTTGGATAGTTTACTGCAAAATCCTGGAATGGGTCAGATATCGCTCAGTCTGTCTGGAGCTGGTAGGGGAATAGATCCGTACACCATGGATGCCACATTGCAGGCTGTCATCGATAGTTTTTCCTGGGATCCGTACCCTATCAAAAATTTAGTGCTGGATGGAAATCTCAAAAATGGCCTGGGTAAATTTACGACTTCTTATGAGGACGAAAATCTTGATTTTAATCTGGATGGAAATCTGTTGCTCGATTCTCTGTTGCCTCAGATAGATGCCACGTTGGATGTGGTGAATGCCGATCTGGCCGCTTTGTCACTGACAGAAAAGGAAATCAAAATGGCCTTCCAGATGGATGCCTGGTTCCAGGGCAACGATACGGCTTTCAATACTAAAGTGGATTTCCCGGATGGGTCCGTTTTTTTTGAAGATAAAACCTATCCCCTGGGGAAAATTGATTTTACAGCCCACGTGACACCCGATACGACAGCCGGTTCCTTGTCGAGCAGAATGATGGATATGGAACTGGAGTCTAATACTTCACCGGGAGGTTTTATCCAGGCGTTAACGCGTCATATACAAAGTTATATATCCGATTCCGTACTCGTAGTTGATAGTACTGGTCCACCCGTACGGGTATTTATGCACGCATCCGTCCGAAAGGATCCATTGATGAGCGAGGTATTTCTGATGGGTCTGGAAGAAATGGATTCGATCCGGTTTGACCTCGATTTTGAAGAATCCCAAAAGAATCTCACAGCTTTTTTGACCGCTCCAAGAATCGTGTATTCCGGAGTTGAAATCGATAGCGTAGCATTGGCCGCCAGTTCGGATCCTGATCATTTTAACCTCGATTTGGGACTCCGGAAAATCACAGCCGGACCCGTTACGATTCACAGAACAAAGTTCACCAATGAAATTCTGGACAACGTGCTGTATTCGCATTTTCTGGCTACCTATGACGATGAAAATCTCATCGAATTTAAAACAGAAACCTCGCAGTACGAAGACAGTTTAAGAATTCATCTGGACCCTTCGATTTTGATCTTTGATGCCCTGGTCTGGGATATTCCAGCTTCCAATCAAATCCTGATAGGAGAGAATAAAATCGAGTTTCAGAGCATGAGAATAAGCCGGGGAAATCAGTTTATATCGTTCGAAGACAATCCTGGAGATAATGACTTAGTGGTTAATATACAAAGGTTTAACCTATCCAATGTAATCAGTTACTTGAATCCTGATACGTTGTTAGCAAGCGGAAACATCAATGGTCAGATCACGCTGGAAGAGCCCCTGGGTAATGCTGGTCTTATCGCTGACGTGCGGATCGATTCGCTCCAGGTTTTGCAGGTTGATTTGGGTACGTTGGATCTGTATGGAGAAACCGAGGATGCCCGAAATTATTCCGCTGATCTTCTTCTCACGGGGGGAGAAATTGACATCACAGCAGAGGGCGAATACCACGCTACCGATGATCAAACTCAGGTAATGCTCGACCTCCAGATAGATTCGATTAAGATGAATGCCGTAGAAACATTCTCGATGGGGACGATCGAAAAAACCACCGGGTACCTCGCGGGCTCGATTCAGGCGGAAGGTCTCCTGTCGGATCTGCGGTACGGTGGTAGACTACATTTTTACGATGCTCGACTCACTCCCAGTCAGCTGCAGGCACCCTTTTCGCTGGGAGAGCAGAGAATAAATTTTGACAATGAAGGTATTCATCTCAATCAATTTACCATCACCGACAGCGATGGTAATACCTTGGTGGTGGACGGCGAAATAGAAACCACGGATCTATTCAACCCCCGCTTTGATCTGAGCATAGAAGCTCAAAACTTTCAGATTCTCAATGCCAGTGAGGAGGATAATGAGGTCTATTACGGAAACGCAATTTTTGATGCAGAAGCAACCCTGACGGGGAACCTCAGTCTGCCGAGGCTCAATATTCAGCTGGAGGTAGGGGAGGAAACCGATGTCACTTATGTCATGCCACAAGGCCAGGCACAGATCCAGAGTCGGGATGGCATCGTGACATTTGTGAATAAATCGGAGCCTGATCTATTGACCTCGGAAAATGAAAATGATCGGTTCGTCATCCAGGGATATATCATAAATGCCCTGATTAATGTCCACGAGGAGGCATCGTTCCAGGTGATCATCAGCGAAGAAACCGGCGATCATTTCAATATCATGGGATCCGGGGATCTGGTACTGAGGATTGACGAGCAGGGAAGGATGTCACTGACTGGTATTTATACGTTGGAGGACGGTCATTACGAGATGAATTTGTATAATCTGGTCAACAGACGATTTGATATCGCGCAGGGCAGTACGGTATCGTGGTCAGGTGATCCTTTCGATGCCAATATCGATGTAAGAGCTATTTATAGAATCGAAACTTCCCCTGCTTCTCTCATGGCAAGTGCAACGTCCGGAGTCGATCAATCCATCCAGAATCAGTACCAGCGAAAGCTGCCATTTTTGGTGTATCTCAATGTGGAAGGCAGTTTGTCAGAACCCCGTTTGACTTTTGATATCGATATGCCGGAAGAATCCCGGGGCGATGCGGGTGGCCAGGTTTACGGGCGGATCCAACAAATTAACCAGGAAGAACAACTGGTCAATAAACAGGTTTTTGCTCTGTTGGTACTCAATCGATTTTACCCGGCATCGGGTAGTGATGGCAGTGCAGGGGGTATAGTCAGCGTAGCCCGCGACAATCTCAACCAGGCTCTTTCCGATCAACTCAATATATTTTCAGAACGGTTATTGGGCGATACGGGATTTGAATTGAACTTTGGATTGGATAGTTACACAGATTACGGTGGAAATAATCCACAAAACCGGACAGAACTCGAAATCGCCGCCCAAAAAAGTTTCCTCAATGAAAGATTGATCGTTCATGTCGGTAGTGAAATAGATATTGAAGGTGGAAATTCCAATCCACAGGAGAATAATCCTATCATAGGCAATGTCAACGTAGAATATCTGATTACACCCAATGGTCAGTTGAGAATCAGGGGTTTTCGGAAAAATGTATACGAAAATGTGATCGATGGTCAGACTATAGTCAGTGGATTGGCTCTGATATTTACCAAAGAGTTCAATAAGTTTCATGAACTTTGGTTGCCTATGATTTCGGAGGAGCAGAAAGATAAAAAATCGGAAGGAGATCAAAGTGAATAGAGTATTGATATCATATTTCGGACTGGCATTCGCCGCATCTGTCCTTGTCCTGCTGGGATCGTCCTGTAGTGTCCGCAAATATATTCCTGAAGGTCAGACGTTGTACACCGGTGCTGACCTTGAGCTGGATACCATAGGGGATGTAAGGGATTATAAAGAATTAGAATATCTTCTGGAAGAACTTCAATTTCCTAAGCCCAATAGCAAATTTCTCGGGACAAGACCGGGTCTGTACTTTCATTACAAATCCAGGACAGATTCTGGTTGGATCTTCCGGTTTTTGGATCGAAAGATGGGTGAGGAGCCTGTTTTTCTGGAAGAAGTGGATCGGCAATCCGTGGAAGACCTGATGCACAACCGGCTGGAAAACAGGGGGCATTTCAGGAATATTATCACGAGTAACGTGGAGACGGATGAGGAAAAAAAGATGTCATCGATCATGTACCACGTCCTGGTTCCGGAGTCATATACTCTGGCCAATTACCATCTCGAAGGGGATACGCTTCCTATTCACACGGAAATTCATGATTATCTGGAGGTTTCCAACGTGATGGAAGAAGGCGTCCCATTTGATCTGGACAGGATGAAGATCGAGAGAGATTTTATCGATGGCTATCTGAAATCCCGTGGATACTACAATTTCAATTCAGATTTTCTGGAATTTGAAGCCGACACCAATCAATACGACCAAAAAAAATATGATCTGTTTCTCAAAATCAAGAAGGATGCTCCGGGCAGGTCTTTGATCCCGTATCGGATAGCCCGGGTGAACGTATTTTCCAATTACACGCTCGGGTCGGATAGTACCGCCTTGGATACATTTCTGGTCAACGATAAGAATTACATCCGCGCTGAACCATATTTCAGGGCAGACAGACTGGATCCTTTTATCCTGATCCAAAAGGGTGATCTGTACAATGCTGAAAAATCGAGTGGAACCAGCAGACGCCTGGGGTCGACCGGTGCGTATAAATTTGTCAATATTACATACGATGAAGTGGAAAGTTCCCGGGACTCCCTCGGTAGCCTGGTAGCCAGCATATATTTGTCTCCACTCAATAAGAGAGCCATACGTGTCCAACTCCAGGCGGTCACCAAATCCAATAATTTTTCAGGCCCAAGTCTGTCCATCACGTATTCCAACCGGAATTTATTTCGGGGAGGAGAAATCCTCACCTTTACCGGTAGTGCCGGATATGAGACTCAATTGAGGCGCAGGAATGAACCGGGTCTCAATAGTCTGCAACTGAGTCTCGAATCCAGTTTGATTTTTCCGCGGGTGATATTACCGATATCCATCAATACCGACTGGTTTGATTATTCCATCCCCAAAACCCGGATGAGTCTCGGGGGAGAATACATTTCCCGCACCAATCTGTTTTCGATGTCTTCGGTCTCGATGGAATACGGTTTTTTCTGGAGCGGGAATCGATTTGTCACGCACGATTTGTATCCCATTTCCATCACTTACCTCAACCTTTTGAAGAGTTCCCCTGAATTTGACTATATTTTAGATCGTAATCCATTTCTGCAAAGCAGTTTTGACCAGCAGTTCATTTCAGGTATGACGTATTCGTATACGTACAACGGAATGGTGGATCAACGTCAGAAACATCAGATTTTTCTCAATGGGAATTTTGATATTGCGGGTAATTTACTCAATTGGGTCGCAAGCGGGCGGGGCGGTTTACCAGAGACTTTTCTGGGCCTGGAATATGCCCAGTATGCCAAGGCGGTTTTCGACATTCACTACCACATCAGGCTTGGCCGGGGTCAGTTGCTGGCCAGCCGGATCCTGGCGGGAATCGGAGAGGCGTATGGAAACTCCGAAGTTTTGCCATATAGCAGACAATTTTATACCGGTGGTCCGTACAGCGTACGCGCTTTCAATACGCGGCAACTTGGACCGGGTACCTACAATCCCGAAGCAGACTCCAATGAAAATGCCACCTATTTTGACAGGACGGGCAACCTCCGGCTGGAGGCTAACGTGGAATACCGATTTCCGCTGATCAGTTATTTAAAGGGGGCTGTATTTTTGGATGCCGGGAATGTATGGCTTAGCAGAGACAACGAATCATTGACCGGAGGGAAATTTGAATCCGATTTTTTAAGCGAGCTCGGGATTGGTACGGGTGTTGGATTACGGCTTGATGTTCAGAATTTTGTAATCCGGGTAGATCTGGCGGCACCTTTGCACGATCCGGCCCAAAATGAGGGCCGACGTTGGGTGTTTGACCTGGATCGACCGGTACTTAATCTGGCTATTGGGTATCCTTTCTAATCTCTGCTGGGAGTGCGTCATAACATAGTGGCATATACCGTTTGTTCTGAGCTTTTCACTATGGTAGGTATACTCCCATTTTACACGTATTTTATTTCATTACGGCAATAGGAATGATGCTGTTGAAAGTATTCACTCCAAATAGAATTATAAAACCGATACCTGCATGGATTGTAATATCGGTGAATGACTCTATTGAATTTCCTATAATTAATATTATGTTGAATAGAAAAATTTGATCTGCCCCCTTCCTACTCTTTCCATGACTTGCTGTAATGGATTCCGGACCCTGAAGAAACATCCCGTTCGAAATAATTTTGAATGTTTCGGTCGTTGAATAGAATAAAGATGGCGACACGTATGGAAAATCCCTTCAGAAATATTATATTGTTGCGTTAATTAAACACTAGATACTATGGGAATATTAAACGATCTTAAGAAAGTTCTTTTTGGTGCCAAATCAGTGGCCCGTTCCGCTGGTCATGCGGCCACCGAAAAATCGGAGGATTTTGTCGAATCTGTCCGGGAGAAAGGCAACGAACTCTACGAATCTACTCGTAAAAGTGCTGAAAAATTTACCGACAAAACCGAGGATGCCATCGATAATCTCATGGATAAATATAAGAACTGGCGATCCGATATCAAGAATAAATCTCAAAAATTTGGGGACGAGATGTCCAATAAATATGAACACGCGACGGCCAAAGCGGATGAACGAATGGATCGGCTTCGCCAGCGTGCAGCACAATTCAGAAAGGAACTTGAAGATGATGTGGATCATTCCGAGGAGAAGATCTCAGAGATTATCGATGATCTGGAGAAAGAAAAAGAAGCCATCAAACAGGACCTGAAATCAGAGGCCGAAGAAATTCGTCACAAAGCCGAAAAACTTCATTCCGAAATGGGGGAAAAAATCCATCAGGAACAGGAAAAAGTACGGAGTGGTTCGGAGCGAATCAAAGAATCAACCGAAGCCATCGGGGAATCCATTCTGACCGGTGCTGCTGATATCCTGGACAGACTCCGGGAAGGCGCTACTTCTTTCAGCGATAAGTTGGAAAAGAAAAGCGACGAAATTCAAAAGAAAGCGGTAGGATATCTTCACGACAAAGATGAAAATGGACAAAGTCTGGTGGACAAAGCAAAAGCGAAGATCGAAAATCTGAAGTCAAGATTTCAGGAAACCGTTGATAAAGCTCAGGAAGCCGCCCAGGAGTATCAAAAAGACAAGGGTAAGGTCTATCAGTCCAGTCCCGAAGATAAAGCCAACCTGGAAAAATCATCGCTCAATGATAAGGATGAGTTCTGGCGTAAAGCAGAAGCCTTTGCAGCCGGCGATTTTGACCGGGTCAAAGAGGTTAAACTGGAGTCCACCGGCGAAGTGGCCGAAAAACCGATTTCCACAGCCCCCGGGTTTACCGATGAGGATGGCGATGGCAATGAGCTCATCGACGAGGCCACCATAATAAGCGAAGAAGAATAAATCTGAAGTGAATATTTTCGTAGACGATGGGTTCAGATTCGTTTGCTTAGAAACTTTTACATACCGATCATCCACGAAAAACTTTTTGACTTCGTGGAGCGATTTTCATATATCCAGAGATCGAACAAAAAATCCCAGTGGTTTTGGATGGAGAATTTTTTTTCCGAAAAGCAGAAAATTTTTATGGCCAATAAATAAGGATATAATTGTCCGAATATCCCATGCAGGACTGGCTTTCCATAAGTTGGCCCACCTTTATCCGGTGACCTAACTTGAAAAATCAAATCCAGATTCTCTGAACTTTCCCCAAAATTAGTTGTTCGCATCCCATAAAGGGCGCAAATGAATGATACAATATTTTTTATTTCTCGAAATATCGATATTTTTGCCACCGATAAGCACAGAGGATGAACAAAATCGGT
>CALEIL010000441.1 GCA_937876435.1 uncultured Bacteroidota bacterium | reverse complement strand
TTTGAATTGGGTCACGTGGATTCAGCTCAGCGATTTATGAATTTCATTGTGCATACCGTTCCCAACAAAGGCGACAAAATGCAGATTATGTATGGAATAAACGGCGAATCAATTCTAACAGAATATTCCCTCGATCATTTAGCGGGTTATGAAAATTCCAAACCTGTGCGCGTGGGGAATGCGGCTTATATCCAAAAACAAAACGACATTTTCGGCATTCTCACCGAAATCATTTATCAGCAGTTCCTCTATTTCAAAAATTCACTTGATCATAGCGAAGAACTTTGGACCATCGTTACACAAATCGTCCACGTAGTGAGCGAAAACTGGATGAAACCCGACAAAGGAATTTGGGAACACCGTGCAGACGATCAACATTTTACCTTTTCCAAACTTCTGTGTTGGGTAGCAGTGGACAGAGCCATTAAAATCGCACGGCTCATTCACAAAACTTCTATGCTGGAAGAATGGGAAGCTTTACTCGTAGCTATTTCTACAGACATTTATCAAAACGGATGGAACGAAGAAGTGGGTGCCTATACCCAATCCTATGGTTCATATGCGCTGGACGCTTCCATTTTGCTGATGGAAGATGTTCCGGAAACCAATCAACCCTCAGATCTGTATCACGATCCGGGAGCGCCTCCATCTGCTCCTATTTACCTCCAGAATTCATCTTTGATTTTTTACGGCTGATCATTATTCGTGCACTCCAGCACCATTTGGTCTCTAGTATTATATTATGGACTTCTTCATATGTCGTATAGTACTCAATTACTGTAAATTTTATTTGTTCCTTTAAAAATCAAAGAATGAAAACTCAATTTCAAATATTCACAGCATTTATCTTTTTTTTGTTTTTATCAATATCTGCCAGCGGTCAGAATAAAATCCAAACGGATACTCTCACGGTATCGGGTGTTTGTGAAATGTGTCAAAAACGCATCGAAAACGCTGCCTTTGTCAAGGGGGTGAAGTCCGCCTCATGGTCTGCTGACAATCAATTGTTAACCGTCATTTACAAGGGCAAGAAGACCGATCTGGATGAAATTTCAAAGGCGGTGGCCAAGGCCGGTCATGACAATTCCAGAGCAAAAGCACCCGATGAAGCTTACTCAGAGTTGCCCGACTGTTGCGCATACCGGGATGGGGTCAAAGTCCATTAGGACTATTCTCCTGGATGGTACATCATCGCATCCGAACGGATTCTGATGCAACCATTTCCTTGTATAAATAAACCACCCGGGACATATCGCCGGCTCCTCTGGAGGAGACCAGATCGTTGACGTCCGGGTTTGGATTCCAAAAATTCAATTTGATAAAAATGAAAAATCAATTTATAATACTTCTGTTCACGCTGGCTGTTGTCGGTCAGGGTTTCGCCCAAAATAATTCTCCTGAAATGATCTCCGGCCAGGTGGTGGAACAGGCCACTGACGGGTCCGACGGTCTGCCCTTAATAGGGGCCCACGTCCATTGGCTGGGTTCTGGTCACGGAACTGCCACAGATCTGGATGGAAATTTTGAAATTCAGAAAGAACCTGGCGTGGACCAGCTTATCGTCAGTTATACAGGGTACCAATCCGATACCGTCCTGGTCAGCGGCCACGAACCTTTGGTGATCCAATTGTCATCTGCGGTGATGCTGGATGAGGTCAAGGTTTCCTACCGGGTGAAAGCGACCGAGATCTCGACGATTGATCCCATCAAGATGGAACAGATTTCAGAGGGTGAACTGCGCAAAGCCGCGTGCTGTAACCTGAGCGAAAGTTTCAGTACCTCACCCAGTGTCGATGTAGCATTTACAGACGCTGTCACCGGAACCCGGCAGATTAGATTGTTGGGGCTGGCCAGCCCATATACGTTTATCAGCAGGGAAAACATGCCCGGTATCCGGGGTTTGAATGCCGTACAGGGGCTCACCCACATTCCCGGTCCCTGGGTATCGAGTATGCAACTCAACAAAGGAGCCGGCACCGTCCTGAATGGATACGAGAGCATCGCCGGTCAAATCAACATCGAAATGCACAAACCCCACACCATGGATCCGCTCCATGTTAATATCTACGTCAACGAAGAAGGCCGAAAAGAAGCCAATGTCAATCTGAGTCACGCGCTCAACGAAAAATGGTCGACCGGGTTGCTCCTGCACGGAAACCACAACGATTCCAGAAGCGACCGGAACGGGGACACTTTCCTCGACCACACTATAGGGCAGGGATTTGCAGGACTGAGCAGATGGGCCTACCGGAGTGGAAAAAATCTGGAAGCACAATTCCACGTAATGGGGACCGCCAGGGATGATATCGGTGGACAAATGGATTTTGACCCGGAATCCAATTCAACCACTCCTGCATACTGGGGCATGGACCGGAAATCCAGACACATAGAAGGATGGGGGAAAATAGGCTGGATGTTTCCGCTCCCATGGAAATCGATGGGTTTACAGTTTTCCGGATCATACCATGACGAAGAAACCAAATTTGGAAATACCATTTACAACGGGGAACAAACCTCCTTTTACGGGAATTTTATTTTCCAGACCATCCTGTGGAATACCAACCACAACATCAAAACCGGAGCCAGCTTCCAGTACGATAAATTCAATGAGATCCTCGGGGAGCTCCCCTTTAACCGGACAGAGATCGTCCCGGGCATATACGGAGAATACACATACAAGCATCTCGAAACATTTGACGTAGTCGCCGGATTGAGAGTGGACCACCACAACCATTTTGGCCCCTTTATCACTCCGAGGTTGCATATGAGATTTGCCCCGGCTGATGGTACGGTATTGAGAGGTTCGGTAGGACGTGGATTCAGAACGGGCGCTATGATCGCTGAAAATTTTGGTCTGCTGGCTAGTTCAAGGGAATGGATTTTCGAACAAAATTCTGACACCTACCACTACGGATTGAATCCTGAAATCGCCTGGAATTATGGGCTCAATTTTACCCAAAACTTCCGGCTGGATTACCGGGATGGAAGTTTTTCCGTCGATGCGTACCGAACCGATTTCAAAGACCGGATCGTGGCCGATCTCGATGAAAGTCCGCAGGAGGTTCATTTTTACAACCTGCAGGGAAAATCTTTTTCCAATGTTTTGCAGGCTCAGGTCAATTATGAGTTATTACACAACCTGGATGTCCGTATGGCGTACCGGTTCATCGATGCCAAAACCGACTACAAAAGTGGTCTGAAGCAACAACCGTTACAATCCCGCCATCGTGCTTTTGTTAACGCGGGGTATACGACACGAGATCAAAAATGGAAATTGGACGCCACACTCAATTGGCAAGGAGAGAAAAGGTTACCATTTACCGCTTCCAATCCGGTGGATTACCAGCTCGGAGATTATTCTCCTTCTTTTTACGTACTCAATAGCCAGGTTTCCCGCTTGTGGAACCGCTTTGAGGTCTACGCAGGGGTAGAAAACATCTTCAATAAGAAGCAGGAAAATCCGATTTTGGGGAGCGATGATCCCTTCGGCCAATATTTTGACAGTTCGCTGACCTGGGGTCCTGTTTTTGGACGGAATATATACGTAGGAGCCCGGTATACGATCGCCAAAGGAGAGTGATTAGGGGCTATTTGTTTGTTTTTGGCAGTAGGATGTAGACTTGGCTTTTGGCCTGATCCCGAATCCCGAATCCCGAATCCCGAGTCCCGAATCCCGAATCCCGGTATACGATCGCCAAAGGAGAGTGATTAGATGCTAAGTCCTATTTGTGAAGGGATTGTTCCTACAAAATTATTTATTGCGCATCCGTCGGCTTCGGTGTCATTCAAAATTTATAATTTAGATGACAAATCCATTTTATACTTTTGACACCAGTTAAAATCGCAACCATGGGATATGGAATAGGAATAGATGTGGGAGGGACGCGCATCAAATACAGTATATCTGACAGTGAGGGGCAGATAGCTCACCACAAAGCCATAGATACCGAATACCGCAACAAGGATCAATTTCTTCAAAAACTGGATGGAATAGTCCGCGAAACCTTACAGATTGCCGCCAACCGCCATTGGGAAATTTCGGGAATAGCAGTCGCTTTCCCGGGGATAGTGGAACACGGCGTAGTCACAGAAGGAGCAGGAAATCTGCCGGGGATTGTGCCTTTGGAACTGGCTCCTTTCCTGGAGGAAAGATTTCAATTGCCCTGCATCGCCATGAACGATGCGGTCGGTATGACAATGGGGGAATATTACTTCGGTGCTGCCAGGGGACTGACCGACGCTATATTTATTACGGTGGGAACCGGCATTGGAGGTGGTCTGCTGATTGACGGAAAATTCTATAATGGATTCAAGGACCGCGGTGGTGAATTGGGGCATGTGGTGATCGAACGGGATGGTTTGCCCTGTTCTTGTGGAGGTCGCGGCTGCCTCGAAGTATACGGCTCTACCTCTTCGCTGGTCACCTACTATGAAGACCTGAAAGACCAAAAAGATCCCGCCAACAACGGTCAGAATTTGTTTAAAAAATACCTCGATGGTGAAATCGAAGCCGTGAAAGCCTTCCACTGGCATTTCCGGAATATTGCCATCGGACTGGGCAGCCTGATCAATATCTTTAGTCCTCAGATTCTTGTTCTGGGGGGCGGCATTGTCAATTCCGGTCCGCAATACCTGGAGGGGATCAAAATGTACATCGATGATTACACCATGAGCCATCTTCGGAATGTTCCGCTCGTTCCCGCTGAATTGGGCGATTCCGCTGCCAGTGTAGGAGGAGTAGGCCATCTGTTGTCCCATGTATTAACCGTGGACAAATGAAAATCACCGGCACTTCGATCCTTTTCCCAAGCAGATTATTTACCACTTACCTTAAAAAATGAAAAACAAAAACCTCATCGTATTTATCCTTGTGATCTGGTTCGTGATCTCCTTTGTGACCAACATCCTGGGTCCGATCATGCCGCTCGTGATCGAAACCTATGATCTGAGCCTGTCTATGGCAGCCATGCTGCCATTTTCATTTTTTTTGGCGTATGGCCTGTTTTCCATTCCGGCGGGAGCTATGATTGAAAATCTCGGGCCCAAAAAATCGTTGCTGATAGCCTTTACCCTCAATTTGGTCGGTGCGCTGTCATTTGCGATCTTTCCGTTTTATCTGACCGCTTTAACCGCCCTGTTTATCCTGGGTATCGGGATGGCTACCTTGCAGGTGATCATCAATCCACTGATGCGGGCGGCGGGCGGCGAGGAAAATTTTGCATTTTACGCGGTGATGGCCCAACTGGTTTTTGGCCTCGCTTCCTTCGTCAGTCCGTTCGTATTTTCGCATCTGATGACTTCATTTGAGATGCCTGGTGAAAATGGGATAAAGGCCTTATTCGATCCGTTGATCCAGCAAGGTGTGACCTGGACGTCCCTGTATTGGATTTTCGCTTTTACGTTTATCCTGATGATCATTCTGGCCAGGTTTTTCCATTTTCCCAGACTGACCATCGATGAAAATGAAAAGACCGGAACCACCCAAATCTACCTGGAGCTCCTGAAAAACCGTCAGGTATGGATGTTCTTTTTGGGTATCGTAGCGTACGTGGGAACCGAACAAGCTATTTCCAACTGGATGTCCGAGTTTTTGAAAACTTATCACGGTTTCGATCCGGCAGTCAGAGGGGCACAGGCGGTGGCATGGTTTTGGGGATCGATGACCATAGGCTGCGTGGTGGGTTTGATCGTTTTGAAAATATGGGACGCCCGTTGGGTTTTGGGGATCGAAGTACTAATCACCGCTACCGTTTTATCGGTAGCACTATTCGGCCCTGCGGATTGGTCTGCTTTTGCATTTTCAGCCTTAGGTTTTTGCATCAGTCTGATGTTCTCGATCATATTTTCTACCGCGCTCAATTCGGTTTTGTCTCATCCGGGAGCATTTTCCGGAATTTTATGTACCGGCATATTTGGAGGCGCTCTCTTTCCATTGGTCATCGGAGTCATTGGGGATATTTCCAACCTCAGATTTGCCATGATCGTGGTATATGTGGCGCTGGCTTATATCGGTTTTATCGCCCTGAAATCAAAACCGGTGATCGAAAACAAACGAATTTGAAAGATTAAACCATATCCGATTCCCGGAGAAAAATGGTGAAACGCTGAGCTTTCTCCGGGCTCCTATTCCCGGTCAACAGCGGTTCTGGTACACCAGAATAAAATTTCATATCATACCGGGTATTGATCTTTTGAAGCGTTCCTGTGTTGCTCATCTCTCATAGAACACCGGCTATGTAGACATTCTGGCGGAAATGACAAGCGGTCTCCATTATAGTGCCTTGATCTTCACCAAACCATCTTCCCCAATAGGATGGGCCCTTTTAGTTCAAGTTCCGGGAATGATTTCACTATGCAAGAATAGTGAAATGTAACAGTTGATTCTCATTGAGGGAATTGTTCTTTGGAGGGATTGCAATATCAACCACTCCAAATTTGTAGTACCTACAATCTCAATTACCGGAACTTGAGTTTGTGCACTACTTCCCCGGTTGCACATTCCCGATCAACGATTCCAAAAATTAACAACCACGTATTTCACGGGCCATGGATAATGTATTCTACTCGTATAAATGTTGGAGAGTTCTAAATATCTCTTAATCGATTGCACAAAAAAGCATATAGAGTAATGTTTCGGTAAAACACAAAGCATATCTATACAAATTCTGAATATTAGGCGATACATACCCTGAAAACGCAGTCTTCAAAATTTATCGGAAAGATTTCCTTAGTGAATTATTTGCTTTTCTTTCACATTTTGCTAAATTTGATCAAATTTGGGATTTGAATGATCTATTGTGATAGGGCCAAGCACTTAAGTAATGCTTTTCTGATTCCATTTTTCCGGCTTTTTGCGAATTAATTTTTATACGTCTAAACAATGAAATTATGAGAAAGAAATTACCTGAATGGGTATCGACCCGGTCCAACTATTGGAATTGTACCCTCTTTGTATTTCTATTATCCGCTTTCCCCATCTTCGCACAATCTACTAAAACGATTACGGGCACCGTCACGGATCAGCAAAATGAGCCCCTGATCGGTGTGACGATTTCCGTCGTGGACCACATCATGGGCACGAGCACTGACCTGGATGGCCGGTACAGCCTGGAAGTTCCTGACGATGCGACAGAGCTCAGATTTTCCTACGTGGGGTATGAATCTCAAAACATACTGATCGGTGACAAAAACTCAATCGACGTCACCATGGTTATTGACGCGGTAGGCCTGGAGGAGATCGTTGTCGTGGGATATGGAACTATGAGAAAGAAGGATCTCACGGGTTCAATCTCCCAGATCAATGCCGAAAAACTGGCTACGGAATCTACTTCCAATATGACGGATATGCTCCGCGGGAGTCTTCCAGGATTGAATGTGGATTTTGTGAGTTCTCCAAAAGGAATCTCTGGAGCTCACGACCTCCAGGTTCGGGGAGCTACTACTGTTCGTATCAACACCGATTCCGACCCTGACCGGGATGCCCGGGCGAATGCTCCACTAATCGTATTAGATGGAATGATATATAGCGGTGACCTGGCTGATATCAATCCTACTGACATATCTACATTTGACATTCTCAAGGATGCGTCGTCCGCAGCCATCTATGGATCGAGGGCTTCCAATGGAGTCATTCTGATCACCACCAAAAAGGGTCAAACCGGAAAGCCTCGAATAAATGTTTCGTCCAGTGTTGGATTTGTTGGATTATCCGGTCAGGAATTAGATCCTTTGAATGGTGAACAATTTATTCAATGGCGGATTGCCGGTTTCGAAAGCAACGAAAGGCATCAACTGAACAGTGAGGCATATTATAATGACCCCAGAAATCTGCCATCGGGGGTGTCCGTGGAACAGTGGAAATCGTACGACGGATCCTCTGCATCTGATGACCTGGTGGGTATCTGGCTCAACAGAATCGGCTTTTCACCCGCAAATTACAAAAACAATTCCACCATCGATTGGAAAGACTACGAATACCAAACAGGTATACGAAATGATCATAATATCAGTATTTCGGGAAGTAGTAATCAACTGAATTATTACTGGTCTTTGGGCTACGTCAACAACGAAGGCCATCGGTACAATGATAAGTGGGAAGCATTAAGAAGTCGGTTGAACTTTGAGGCCACCATCACGGACTGGCTAAAGGTGGGAACCAATACACAATTTGCAGTAAAAGATGAATCACCGATTGTTTCAAGCAACGACCTGTTGAACGTAACTCCATATTCATCTTTTTATGAAGAGGATGGCGTCACTCTGGCCTACGCCCCAACGGGCAATATATCTTCGTCCCGACATCCCTGGCTGGAACTGGAATATAGAACAAGGTATTACAACAGAAACTCGCTCAATTCCAAACTTTATGCTACGCTTTCACTCCCTTACGGGATTACATTTACCTCAGAGTATATCCCCCGTATCACCTGGGACAGAGATTATAACCATTGGTCTTCACGCCACCCAGAGTGGGTCAATGAAGGAGGTCGGGCTGAAAGAATAAACTCAAATTCATACTCCTGGCAAATGAACAATATACTAAAATGGAATAAAGAATTCGGAGATCATAGTATTGACCTGACCCTGCTTCAAAACGCGGAGAAATACCAATCCTGGTGGGATCGAGTTCGAAGAAA
>CALEIL010000440.1 GCA_937876435.1 uncultured Bacteroidota bacterium | reverse complement strand
GGATAACGTAAAAGTGATCGTACCCCTGCCGTGTGCATTTGTGGCCTTTTTCAATCACTACATCTACTTGAATAGATTACACCCTATTAGACACTAACATTTGTAAGATCGTCAGTTGAATTCCAATATTTACATTTTTTTAACATTTCGATATCACCACGTCGGGAACTGCCTTCTCCTTGTGCACCAAATCTTATACCATTCAATACTTTTGACTTGGATTCCTGTCTGGCAGTGCACTACCAATTGAAAATTAACCATTCAACAATAAAAATTCTATTCCTCCTCAACAACCCAGATTCGAAGAATTAGTCGAGAAATATCAGAGCAATGACCATCTGGTATTTCTCGGTATTTCAATTGATGAAAACGTGGAAGCATGGAAACGTATGGTGAAGGATAGAGAACTAGGAGGTGTCCAATTGAATATCCGATCCGATCCGGACAACTCCTTTCACACGGACTATATGATCACCGGAGTACCAAAATATTTACTCATTGATCCCAATGGACTGGTCTATGATGTAAATGCCAAGGAGCCCAAAAATCCGGAGTTGGTTGATGAGATTGATTATTTGTTGTCAAGGTGAAATTTGACTTGCGGATCAGATCCGCAATGATCAGCAGAGCTAGGACTTTTGTATACTCACTTTTACCTTGCGATAGAACAATGGATTACCAGATTACTCTTCAAAATGCAAACTCCTCACCCAGTAACTTCGAAGAAATCAAACCGGTATACTTTACCGGGTCCCCATACCTCCCTTCTTCCAGAAAATAACCATTTACGTTTTTCGTGTCCGGATCCACGATCCAGTATTCCTGTACACCACTCCGTTCGTACACGACTTTTTTCTGATGACGGTCGTATCTGGCTGTCGTCGGTGAAAGAAATTCTATGACCAGCGCAGGAGCCCCATGAAAACCATCCTTCCGGATATTGGAGAGTTGATCATTACGCATAAAGAGAATATCCGGCTGATAAACATTTTCATCATCGAGGTGGACATCGAATGGGGCAACAAGTACTTTTCCTATGTCATTATGATCCAAAAAATTATAGATTGAAGTACATAACCTAACCAGTAATTCTTGATGCCCGTAGGTAGGTGCCGGCGACATGACGAGTTGATTTTCGATGAGCTGTGCCGACGTTCCTTCCGGAAGTGCTTCAAAGACCTCCCGGATGGTGCGAGGTGGCCGCCTTGTGATGAAGGTTTCCATGGAAAAGATATTTTGTTTCAATATAACGAAATTTCGGAAGATAGAATTCAATTTCCCACCGAAACCCCAAAAATCAATCTTCCGGATCCTTGAGTTCTTCCTGGATTATGAAGCCAGGGGAACTCAGTGGGTTGCGGATTTTGATCCCGGAATAAGGGCTGGAAATCGGGCTCTGGAATCCCCGCCTGTGATGCCGGAGGGTAGCCAGGCTCCGTCGCTCAGACAGCCCAGGCTTCCAGATCCCTATGGTATCTTCGTTCTGTGTTAGTATGGAAGTGCGGATAAATTTCGCCCATACACTCGCACTTTCCTTCTCATCCCGTGCTATCTATATGCCCCAGATCTCTCTCTGGTTCTACCTGGTCCCGTACCCACTGTTTCACTGCCTTGATTTCCGGGAAACCACCATATTCCGCCCTATCGTACAGGACTTCCTCGTTGAAGTAAATACGAAACACGCCCCCTTCCTGTCCGGGCTTGAGGGAGACTACTTCCAGGTCGTCTTCAAAAGTGGAAAGGATTTCCTGGGCTATATAAGCGGCACGCAACATCCAGCGGCATCGGCGACAGTATTCGATGGTAATCGTAGGTCTCATGGCGTAATATTTTATTTCCACAGGCAAGATACTCCACTCCCGATTGCCAACATAATGTTAAAATACCGGATGGGGAAAATTTAACTACGAAATTGTTCGTACTATTCTTGTACCTACGAAATGATTCGTATATATTTGAACTATCAGACGGAAAGCGAGCTTCCGGAAACAATTTTTTCAGAGTTAAGAACAGACCGATATGAAACAGGAACCCACAGATGGCGAATTGGAAATACTGCAGTTGATATGGAAACACGGACCCTTGACCGTCCGGCAAATCCACGATCACCTGAGCACGGCCAAGCAGACCGGTTATACCACTACGCTCAAAATGATGCAAATCATGACCGATAAAGGCCTGCTGGGCCGGAAAATAAAGGGCAGAGGCCACCTTTATCATGCCCTCATCAGCGAGAAAAAAACTACCCAAAACAGGCTGGATTCCTTTCTCGATGCCACATTCGGTGGAAGTGCAAGCAGATTGGTGATGCAGTTGCTGGGCAGCAAAAATACCAGCGAAGAGGAATTGAGCAAAATCCGGGAAATCCTCGATGATTATGAACAACAAAAAAACAGACAACCATGATAGATGCCGCTTATATCAATGCCCTG
>CALEIL010000439.1 GCA_937876435.1 uncultured Bacteroidota bacterium | reverse complement strand
TTTTGTTCAACACAGAATATTGATTATATTGGGAGCGATAGGATAATTATTAAATTTTTTGCCTCTTGAAAATTAGTAAACCCCAAAGTAGTCGTGCAAACTCCAAAGACACACCAGAACTGATTTTCACACTGGATCAACCCGTTACCCGTCAGATGATATCCAGGGAAACAGGTTTATCCTACGCTACCGTATGCAGGCGTCTGAAAAGGATGGAATTTGTACAGCCTGGAAAATATATCGGACCGGGTGTTTATAAAAAGATATTGGTGCGATTGGGTTATATTGATCCATGAGACCAGGGCAATCGCTAGAAAATATTATGAATTAATATAATATGGCTATCTTTTGTCCGCTGGGAAGTTGGAGACCCAGCTCCGACGCTGGGAAGTTGGAGCCCCAGCTCCGACAATAAAATAGATGTTTTGGAATTTGGCCAGTCAATTTCGGCTTCAGAGTCCGTGGTGTTTGTTGCCATTCATCCTTGATTCCGTTTCTTTAGGTTGAAGGCACCACCCTGGCGCACCCATACGGGCCCGAATTGGGCAAGCCAGGCTATAGGTTCCTTCCACCAGGGCTCCATTTGTCACTCCTCATTGAACATTGTCCATTAAAAGACTCAGCTCCTCCCGGATTTCGTGGTTTTTCTCAGCCGTAAATTTGTCCTCGATGTTTTGCTGCGCAGTTTTCAGGACTTGTCTGGCTTCATCGGAATCCATCATCCCCAGTTTTCGGATAGTAAATTGGAGAATAGTGGGTTGCTCGGCGTCTACAGCCATTTGCATGGCCCGTTCCATATCGAGGTCAGTCAATGGCTCAAAAGCGTACCAATTCATCAGAGGTAGGTTGTGATCATTCACGTCTCCATAGTGACTGATCAGACCCGCCACGATTTCCCATCGCGATTCGGGCCCAATCCTCTGAACCGCAGAATTGAGGTAGAGTCGAACCAATGGACTCCCATCATTCGCTGCCATACCGGCCATTTTATCCAGGGCAGAGTGTGGAACGGACCGGTCCTCCGCGATCAACTGGATCGCCCAACTTCGGATATATTCGTCTTCGTGATCCATCAGGGTTAGCAGATCATCGTCCGTAAGACCACCGGTGACGTGTAAAGCCCAGAGTGCGCGGAGTTTGCGCGTTACATCGGGATTGTTATCGAGAACCTCCCGCAATGCCGCGTAGATAACCGGACTGCCTCCCCGCTCCTGCAGCAGAAGTCGGGCGTGCCGCACGTACCATTCATTGGGATGGAGCTGGTATTGGACCAATTCGGCATCTGTTTTTTCGGACAAATTTATGGATACAAACTCGTCGCCTTCATAGCTTATCTTGAATATTCTACCCAGTGTTTTATCGTGGACATCAGGATTGGGCGAATGGCACTGGTTTTTATCGTACCAGTCAATGGCGTACATCGATCCACCAGGACCGACCTCAAAGTCAAGCCATTGCGACCAGGAATCATTGGTGAGTAAGAAATCTGGGCCGTGCGAAGCTGTATAACCGGAGCCAGTCCTTTTCAGGATATCGGAATTGGACCGGTATCCGTGTATGTTGTTCATCAGGATAGTATGGCGCATTTCTTCGGGCCAATGTTCCGCTCCCTGGAATATTCTGGCGCCGGCGTGGGCATGCCCGCCCCCGGCAGAAGCCGATCTGAAATTGCCAGCGTGGGGACCGTTGTCCCCCACCCAATGGACGTGGTCAGCGATCGTTTTGATGTCATCAAAAGTATAAGGATTGAAATGTTTTCCGGACTGTCGTTGGTATCTGGCACCCTGGATCATATGGTAAAGATGGGGTATTACGCAGGCTGTAACAAAGGCGTGACCGTATTGATTGAAATCGACGCCCCATGGATTGCTCGTTCCCCAGGCAAAAATCTCAAATATTTTTTTGGTCGGATGATACCGCCATACCCCGGCATTGAAAGGAACGCGGTCTTCTTCAGCGGTACCCGGTTTGCCTACCATGGAATGGGTGAATACTCCCTGATCACCGTACAGCCAACCATCGGGGCCCCACGTCAGGCTGTTGAGCGTTTCGTGGGTATCGTGGAGACCCCAGCCATCCAGCAGGATTTCAGGTTCACCGGCGGGAGCAGATCCGCTCTCGTCGATGGGGATATACAGCAAATAAGGTGCCGCGCAGATCCAGACTCCCCCCAACCCCAGTTCTATTCCACTCACCAGATTGAGTCCTTCCATGAAAACGGTTCGACTATCGAGCGTACCATCCCCGTCGGTATCGTCAAATATCAGAATGCGATCTTTTCCCTGTCCCTCCGGAGCTCTGACTGGATAAGTGTGCGCTTCGACGACCCACAGTCGCCCTCTGTCGTCCAGTGTGAAGGCAATCGGACGGATGACCCTGGGTTCCTCCGCAGCGAGTTGGACCGTAAAACCCTCGGGTACCTCCATGGCAGCCACCGCTTCGTTGCCGGACAGTCCGGCATGAGGCACCACGTCTCTGGGAGGCAAAATAACGATATCCTCCGGATGTAATTCGTCGATGAAAAAAGGCCGGGAGGGATAAAACCTAAAATCGTCAAAAGCGATATGCGACCAGATATTTTCGCGGACGTACGATATTCCCGTCGCACCGTTTTCCCGGTCGATCAAGCGGATGTACATTTGTTGGCCGAGGCGATCCCCGAGCTCCACGACTACGGGACGCAACCGGGGATTATTGTTTCCCGTGATTTCAAAAAATACTTCATGGGTGACAGCGTCGACGAGTTCCACGCGGGTTTCTTTCAGCGCTCCTCCGGCTACTTTAAAAACAGCAAAAGGTTGCGTGATTTCAAATGGTACAGACGTTAGCGTGCCGGTGTCCTGGTAATGCTTCGTTCCACCGCTGACCACAAAATACTCCCCGTTGGGATTCACTTTCTGAATTTGTTCCTGGTTATAGATGTCTGTAGAGAGATCCGAGGATGGTTGACCGTCAAAGGCCGTCCCGGTGGATTTCCAGTTGGTCAACGTGTTGTATTCGAAGTCCAGATTGAGCTTCATACTATCTGCTGTTGGGATTTCCCCGGTGACCGGTCCGGCCGTGAGAGTAGGGACCACGATTTTTATGTCACCTACCATACCGGCAGCCCGGTGACCGGGGATGCTGCAGTAGTAGGTGTCATCATCGGCTGCGATAAAGGTGATACTGACGGAATCCCCCTGCTCAATAATCGAGGCACTTTGAACGCCGGCATTTTCGATCGTCACATCGTGGGTCATCGTTTCCCCGTTGATCATGGTGATTCGGACGTTTTCTCCTTTCACTGCCCTTAAAACGGGGTTTCGGATCCCTTCGATATCACCGCCAGAGCCTACATAACCAGTCATAAACGCGATCAAATGGTATTCCCGGTCGATTTCCCTGTCTTGCTGTGGTGTGGACTCCGGGGAACATTGGTAACAACAGGCGATCAGCCATATTAGGAAGAGAATGAGGTGTCGGATCATAATAATATCTTAATAAATTCATGAAATTTACAAAAATATTTGAAACTACCATGAAATTGTAGCCAGGAGGTATCGGCGGAAGACGGAAGTGATTGAAGATGAGCTGCTTAGTGTCATTCAAAATTGTCTGTGATCGTGCGAGACCACCGGTATATGTGACTTATTAGAATGTAAGATCCGATCGGTTGCGGGGACTCTTTTGAAACTTGCGCGTATCTTCTTTGGTGAGCCATTTGAAATCTTCACTTCTTTCCATATTCAGGAATATCTGGAGCACCTGGTCATCGGGTATAGCGGTGAGCTTCCGGCTGTCGAGATGGATCATACCCCCCATGATTTCGGCATACAAATGATGTGTGCCATCCTGGCCGTATATGTTGTGCTCAAATTCAAAAAACATTCCATCTTCAGACATTCCCTTAAGGGACAGCGTGACAAGGATAGACTGACCGATATGAACTTCCTTGAAATAATGAATATGTTCATAAAACAGAACAGGACCGATTCGCAAAGTCATCATTTCCCGGTGGCCAAACCCATGGCTCATCAGAAACGCCACCCTGGTGTGGCTCATAAAATTAACATAAGCGGAATTGGCGACGTGCCAGTTGGCGTCCAGATCGCTCCACCGTATATCAAAACGTTGGGTGAATAATTTCATAGTAAAAATGTTGGTTGATTCGAATACCGAATCAGGACCGGGTGTAAATGTAAAAATATTTTACCAGAATGTTTGAGTAGCATTGAGCGGTTAGTTTATAGTTCTCCATCGTGTGTGTGATACCGAATTAAGTCCGGCATGAGTTTCTGAGGCAGTAGGTCAGTCCGGGTTCTGGTTCAGAGAGTTCTGGTGATTCCTGCCACGCTCCCGGGAATTTATCCAATTCATAATTTAGAATTGAGAATTCATAATTCAAAATCAATCATTCAAAATTACCTCAACCTGGTCACTTCTTCTCTCCCATCAAATACTCCGCGACATCCGCTACATCCTGTTCCGATAGTCCGAGGATTCCCGGAACGGGCATCAGCGTTGGTATTTTCTCCCTTTCTACGATATCATCGTTGTCCAAATTAATCGTTTCACCGGTAGCGTCTTTTAGGATCAGTTGCGCACCTTCCCCCTGGATAAATCCAATATACTGCCGACCATTTTTTAGAGTGATCTTCCACGGCTCGTACCCAAACACCACATCGGCGGCAGGATAGACGATGGCGTCGAGCAGGGTTTTCCGGTCCATCTTGGATCCGATACCCGTCAGATCAGGGCCTATGTCCGTCCCTTGTCCCTCGTGTCGGTGACAGGTTGCACAGGTTTTCTCAAACTTTTCTTTTCCTTCATTTGAATCTCCTTCAAGGCTTAGAATGGCGGAAATACTATAGGTCGTGGCTGCTTCCCGAGCCGTGAAAAATTCACCCGCCAGAATGCGAACGGAAGGGTCGGGATTGGAAAAAATCCACGAAGATATCAGATCCTTTTCCGGGACGGACAACCAGTTGCTGGCGGCCAGATCGATCAACATACGGCCGCCGTGTGGATCTTTGGCCAGGAGATTCATGAATTCTTCTCTATCCGGGGAATCCGGTGCGGAGGCCATCAATTTTTGACGCCACTCGACAATTGCCGGAGGTGGCTGATTTTTTGGTTTTTGGAACTTGTAAAACCCGGCCCAATCGTTGGAACTGCGGTGTTCCAACCAGTATCCGGCGCGTTCCCGGACTTTTTCCTGGTCTACCTGATGATAAATCCGGTTCATAGCATCCGCAGCAGATTTATCGGGAACAAAAGCCAGTCCGGTTAACGTTTTGATCCGTTCATCCACGCTTAGATCCGAACTCATGATGCGCTGTTCAAAATCTCCGACCGCCGATCGGGGGTGCAAGCGCCAGGCCAGGTGGGCCATCTGCGGTGACCAGGTCAACGGATCAGATCCGAGACTGGCTTTTATCGTGGGATATATTTCGGCTTCCTTGCCTTCCATCGCTGTACCCAGAGCTTCCAGGTACCACCTGTCCTGCCCATCGTACCTTTCTACGAGATCCATTAGGATTTTCTCGCATTGGGCTAGCTGAACATCCCGCAGTGAAATAGCCACCTCCCGTCGTACCGCAGGATGAGAATCGGTAGCCAGGTTTCCGGCAATTTCCAGTAGTGATTTTGTATCAACTGCAGCTCTCAATGCCCGGAAAGCGACCAGGCGATTTTCCCATACGCCGGAGCGAAGCAGTGAAATGACTTCTTTTTTCCCCTGGTCCCCGAGTTGGGCCATCAGCCATATCGCCCGGGCCCGATGGAAGTGGTTAGGATCATCAGTTATGATCTCATTTATATCATCTATCACGCTTTCACCTTGCTCCCTCAGGGCCAGAAATCCGGAGTTGCGAACGTTAACCGCGGGACTGAGAAAAGCATCGATTTGACCGTTGATAGTCGTCAGATCCAGGATGGGTATTTCCAATTTTTGATCGGTAGGACTGATCCGGTAGATTCGCCCATACCCCACGGTGTCGTTCATCGCATGACCGCCCACGATGGGGTCGTACCAATCGGAAATGTAAATGGCCCCATCCGTTCCCACCACCACGTCACTGGGGCGAAACCATTTCGTCGTGTCCCGGTCCACCGAAGACCAACGGTAATTTTCCGTGGATTCGGGCACCGACGAGGCAAACCGGATCCGATCGGATAAATCAAATCCTGCCCCTTTCACCTTCGGTAGGTATCCAAAGACCTCATTGCGTCCGGCATCAGCACTTAGCAACATCCCGAGATAGGAGTCCCCCAGCGCATCGGATTCATAGTACGTCACGCCCGTGGGAGCTCCGGCTCCGGTATTGTCCCCAGCCGGCATCACGCCTGGATCATCCTGATGCCAGTGCGCAGCGAACATACTTTGGTCGGGTCGTTTGTCGGCCTGCCAGAACCGGCTACCGTCAGCAGAGAAATAACCGGCATTTCCATTTTCCATCACCCAGGTTGTCCTGCAGGTCGTGACCTGATCGTCATTATCGTTTTGCCACATATTTCCATACGAATCCACCGTGAGTTCGTATGCGTTGCGGAAGTTGTGGGCCATGACGCGGAGCCCACTGCCATCGGAATTCATTCTCAAAGCCAAACCACCGACCCAAATCCGGCCGTCATCGCTGACCAGGCCCGGTGTATTGGTGGTGTTGTAGGGCGTACCGCCGTTGTATACACTGCCCGACCGCAACGTCCACCCATCCCGGTCGGTCACCGTATGAGGTCCGGCATTGCCCGTGTTGAAATACCAACTGCCGTCGGGCCCGGTCAGGACGGAGTGGAGCGAATGATCGTGATCGTAACCCCCGAATCCGGTCAGCAGAATTTCTTTGTGATCGGGGATGTCATCACCGTCCGCATCGGTATAGACGATCAGATGTGGTGCGGATGAAACGATGACCTGATTGCCGATGACGGCGATACCTACCGGTGATTGCAAGTCCGTATCCTGCACAAATACTTTGGAATGATCGGCTTTCCCATCTCCATCTGTATCCTCCAGAATGACTACCCGATCACCTTTGGGATGGGTCAGTACGCTGGGACCCCGGTCCTTAAACGTGCGGTAATTGACCGCTTCGGTGACCCATAATCTTCCCCGGATGTCCACATCGATTGCCGTCGGATTGTAAAACAATGGTGACTCCGCCCAAAGGTCGGCTTTCAGACCCTGCGGGACGATGAGTTGATTTTCCACGGCTGGTGGGGAATCGGATTGGCAGCCGATACACCAGAGGATCATGGTGATAAATATCCCTTTTTGCATTTCGTATGATATCACAATTGGAAAGTTTTGCGAAGGAAAGCAGCGTTTTTCACGTAGCTATCCCGCCGATCAGCCCCGGAAGGGACCGCTCCTTCGATCTGCATCCAGCCTTCAAAACCAATTTTTTCCAGCGAATGGCGAACGCGATCAAAATCCACCACGCCTTCCCCGAGCAGGTTACCATTCTCCTTCATGTGGATTTCACAAATTTGATCACCGAGCCATTCGATTTCCTGGTAAATGTCGTAGCCCATTTTTTGGGAGTTGGCAACGTCATAATAAACCTGTAGGGCGTTCGATCCCACCGCATCGATGATCTTCATGTGCTCTTCGGCGCTGAGCCAGGATTCGATTCCCAGGGTGATACCGGATTTTTCAGCAACTGGCATGACTTCCTTGAGTCTGTCGATGACGACTTGCTGGCCTTTGGTGTCATCCTTCAGGTCCCCTTTCCCAAAAAACGCCAACAAAACCACGGAGCAATTCATGGCATGGGCCACTTCGATGCTGTCCTGTACCCAGGGAATGGTTTGTGGGTCCGACTTGTAGGGGTATTGATTGAGTTCACCGATGGCCAGACTGGCGATGCGGACCCCGGTTTCCCGGGCCTTAGTTTTGTAGAGCTCCTGTACCTCCTTTTGACGCAGATGCATGTTATTTTCCTGCTTTCCCAGGCTGACTTGCACCCCATCGAGACCGATCAGCCGGGCTTCTTCAAACGCCTGCGGATCGCTGTGAAATCCGAGGGACCAGTCGCAGGCCCCGAGTTGATATTTCTTCGCTTTACCGGAACGTCCGAACCAATCGATAGGGTTGTGCAACAGCGGAATGGCTCCCCCTATGGTATAGAGGGCAGCTCTTCTGGAAATTCGTGGTAGTGGTGTCAAAATGCAATTTTTTAGTGGTGAAAGTGAAAAAATGAAGCGATAAATTAGGAAGAAAAAATGGAATATTCAATAAAATACCTGATCATTAAGACATTTCGTACGTAATGGCTCCCGGGCATTGTGTTTCAACTTTTTGAGTATTTACAGGTTTCCAATATCACACAATTGATATCCGTGACTGGGTCAGGCAAATAGGAACCGGCAGGTTAAATCAGGACGTATGAAACAACAGCAAAAACCTTCAAAAGAGCGAGAGTTCGGCCAATCCATCTGGAAATTTATCCGGAAAAATGGCGTGAATATTGCCATGGCCATTGGAGTAGTGGTGCTTCTGGTCAGCCCCGATGCCAAAGCATGGACCATGAAGCAGCTTATGCGGACGGGACTTTTCAATGCGAGCATAGAGGAAAAGCATACCGGTACCTCCGACATTGCCGTTGTGGACTTTCAGTTCGAAGATGAAAATGGCGAAGTTCGGCGACTGTCATCCCTGAGGGGTAAGGTGGTGTTTGTCAATTTCTGGGCGTCGTGGTGTCCACCGTGCAGGGCTGAATTTCCTTCGATCCAGGCCTTGCATTCAAGGTTTGAGAACAACCCCGATATTTTCTTTCTGATGATGAATGAAGACCGGGAACACTCCGCAGCCACCAATTATCTTGACCAGGAGGGCTATGAATTTCCGTTGTACCGATCGCGGGGACCGGTCCCGGAAGAAATCTACACCGGGACTTTACCCACTACCATTGTGCTGGATAAGGAGGGGCGAATCCGCATGCATCATACGGGATTTGCGAATTACGGGTCCCGGAAATTTCTGGAGCAAATCGAGGTGTTGATCGGGGAGTAGGTTTTAGTGGCTATTGGCTATTGGCTATCAGTGCTCAGCCGTCAGCCATCAGCTTTCAGCGGTCAGCTGTGTGAATGGGCTACGCCTGTTTGGACCTCAACCTCGTCACTCCGGACTTGATCTGGAGCCAGCCTCAATTTACTCCATCAAATAGGCAAACAAATCCCGCACTTCCTGATCACTCAGGCGTTCCAGGATCCCTTCGGGCATCAGCGAGGTGGGTTGTACATCCATTTTTTCAACCTCTGAGGTGGACAATTGGATTGGTTCGCTGCCAAAGGGCTGAATGGTGATCGCGTTGTCGGTTTGTTCGGTGAGGAAGCCCGACAAAGTCCGACCATCCGACGTATGCACGAGATAATTGACAAAGCCTTCGCGGATATCGGCGCTGGGATCTACCACTTGCATGAGCATATAGGACAGGTCCCTCCGGTCATATCCAGTCAGATCGGGACCGATATTGCCCCCTTCCTCATACAGTCTATGACATACTCCACAGGCGGATTGATAAACCACCTTGCCGGATGTCTCATCTCCGGAACCCGATTGTATAACGGATGCGAGTTGCTTGATGGCTTGTGTTTTATCCTCAGAGGTAGAGGACTTGGTAGCTGGCCAGATCGAGTGGACTTTTCGGGTCAATTCATCATCGCCAAATAACGCCATTCTTTGAGCGACTTCGATGGGTACATCCTCCCGGTGAATGATCGAGGTGCCTTGTATATTATTGATCAGAGCCGTTGCCCAGTCTGCCCGACTCACGAGCAGGTTGAGCGCATTGAGCCGAACGTCCGGGTCCTCCCTCAGTATCCCGGGATATACCTTGAGGACCTCTTCGGCTATCAAATCCCGATCGTACCGCTGAAGCGTATTTAAAATGGTGATTTTGACGGCTTTGGACTCCTGAAGAGCCGGCCTTTTCAATATATCAATCAGCGTGGGGATGGCATCCGGGTAGCGTTCTTCTCCGAGTATCCGGATGTAGGAAAGCCTCTCATTGAGATCAGACTGTTGATCCTGGACGATATCCAGAACCTGAGCGAGGACACCTTCCACTTTTTGTCTGAGCGCCATCGCATATTTTCCTTCGCCTGAGGCCTGATAAGGTTTCATCGCCCGGACCAAATCTTCCGGCAATTGTGAAATGCTCTTGCCTCGCAACCCCTCCTGGAGACCATTCATCAGTTTTTCACCGGATGGTTTATCCGGAGCCAACTCCAGTAATTGACGCGCCATTTCATAATTTTCAGGACCTCCCGCCAGGATGTACCGTTGCATGAGTCTGGACAATACGTAATCTTTCACTATGGGTACGGACCAAAGAGATCGGTGGCGAAAAAAGGATGCGATCATTTCCCGGTTGCTCTCGGCTTTGGCCTCAAATGCCCACCAGATCAGTAAAGGCATATCCGGATCACCCGAATCATCGTGGTTCAGGAGCAAATTGTAAACGATCGGTAGGCCGATGTCCCCCGGTAATCGTTTGGCAGAAACAGCTAACTGGCTCCTGACTTCCAGATCTTGTTCTTTTTTGGCCAGGGCGATAAGTGCCTGACCCACGGATTCTGAAGCTTCTCTCTGATCACCCGTTAGCCGGACGCTCCAGATCCGGACGTAGGGATTCGTATGCGACATCCCACGCAGGATCATGGTTTCATCCATCCCACCTGCGGCATTGATCGCCCAGAAAGCTTCGAGTGCCGGTAAGCCCGTTTCCGATTCCAGGACTTTTTTGAGCTCAGCAAGTATAGTGCGATCGCCCCGGTCTCTGATCACCTCGATGGCTTTTTGACGGTACCAACGATTTTTGTGATAGAGCAATTCCACCAATTGAGCGTTGGTATAGGAAGTCATATCAAAGGGCTGGTAGCCCGTCGAACTTCCTTTTGCCCGCAACCGGTATACGCGTCCACTGGTTTTGTCCCAGGTATCTCTCGGATCCACGTGGGACAATCGGCTGTCGTACCAGTCGGTAAAATACACCATGCCATCGGGACCGGTTTGGATGTCGATTGGACGGAACCAGCGATCTTCCGTGTTGAGGATAATTCCCAGATCCTTCGTGCTGATGGTCGATCCGTTTTGGGAAGCTTCCGTGAGCATGACGTTCCCCTGGAGTGGATTGAGCGCGATAAAATTGCCGGTAAACCGTTCGGGTAATTGGTTTCCTTCGTATCGGTGAATGGCGTGGGTGAAACGCGATTTTTCGCCTTCGAAACTCATATCCGGTAAAAATCCAAATGCGTAAGGATTGGTCAGGGGACCGTGTTTCCCCCAGGCTTTTTCGTAGTAGGCGCCTTGTTTGAAATATGGACCGCGACCATACCCGTTGTCCCCGGAATAAATCCGTCCCTGGGAATCAAATTCGAGGTTGAACGTATTGCCACCTCCTTCGGCGAAGATCTCGAAAATCTGGGTCTCGGGATGATAGCGCCAGATGGCCTGGCCGGCGAAATAGACTTCCGGGGTGGCCGCCGATTTTACCGTGGAAGTGGTCGTACTTCCCTGCGCTCCGTAGAGCCATCCGTCCGGACCCCATCGCAGGCTGTTGGCCACGGCATGCGTATCCTGCAACCCAAATCCGCTCAAATGCACCACGGGATCACCATCGGGTACTCCGTCGCCATCGGGATCCGGGTAGGAAATGAGATACGGTGGATTGAGTACCCATATCTGTCCACGACCCTGTACGGCGCTGGTGGCTATATTGAGGCCGGTGACCCCGTCTGTGGACTTGTCAAAGGCGCCGTCCCCATCGGTATCTTCAAAAATGGTAATTTTATCGGCTCCTTTCAGTCCTGCGGGCGGTGCTTCCGGAACCCGATCAAATTGGAGCCTCAGGTGGTTGTCCAGTCCGGTGATTTTGACACCTTCGGGGAACGGGTACTGATTGTAATGCACGACCCACATCCGCCCTTTGGTGTCGAAGCTGATTTCCAGGGGTTGATTGACCAGGGGTTCGCTCAGTACCAGATCCATTTCCAGGTCGTCCGCCACGTCAAAGGCTTTGAGGGCATCTTCAGCGGGAACGGGTGGTGATTCGTCTGTGAGGGCTCCCCGTCCGGGAAAAGCTTCCAGCAAGCGCGCTACTTCATCGTTGGCGGCGCGATCGGCCAGGGTAGTCGTCGATTCCTCCGGGGACTGGCAAGCCAGGAAGAAGAGGATTAATAGTGTCGGGAGAATTTTGAAATAATGTGGCATGGTATATAAAGTGTACGTTACCAAATATAAGAAAAGATGTTGAAGTGAAAGTACTACTCTGGATTATCACGAAAAATCTGAAATTAGACCCTGAATTTTGTAGTGTATTGTCGAAGAAATACAGGGCGGAGGCCAAACCAATTTTTTGACTTTTAGTCAATTTAGGAGTTTAAACCTTCCCTGCATAAGGGTTGAAAAAGGTAATCATTAGGTAACCAATGTGTTGCATCGAGGTTCTTAAATTGAATATAATTTTATATAAATGAAATTCTGGTTGGGTGATGATGTCGCAAATATAACTCAGAGTCAAAATTATTGGAAAAAAATTAAATAAAAGTTATAAAAAAATTTGGGACCCGTTTTTTTTTTTTTTTTTAGATTAGCCGATGTAAAAACGAAGTTGTTTGATGTCGAGGGAATTTAGATATTAGAATTTGATGTTGTTTTTCTGATGATTAGAAGTAATCAAAACATAAGATCCGAAAATTTTAGCTATTCTTTTCTTATTGGAAAGAAACAAACATGGGTAATAATCGTATGTCTGATTTTTATAATCGTTTTAACCTTTTTTCCTTCCCTTACCAACGATTTTCAGATGGAGTGGGACGATCAGTGGATGTTGTTGAATCATCCGATGTTGCTGGACCAGAGCCTGGAGAATATTTGGTATTATTTTACTCATTTTGATCGCGGGCAGTATTTTCCATTGAATCAACTTTATTACATGGGTATCTATCGTTTATTTGGGTTTACTCCAGAGGCATTTCATGCCGGATCTTTTCTTTTACATTTGGTTAATTCAGGCCTTGTTTTCATTTTGATTTGGCAGTGGATGAAATGGATCATAGCCAGTGTCAATACTAATGCCATACTTGGTCTGGTTGCTTTAATCACTGTCGTATTTGCTGTTCATCCCTTGCAGGTCGAAGCTGTCGCCTGGATAAGCGCCTCAAAGGTATTGTTGTATGGTACCTTTACTCTTGTAGGATTGATTGGTTATCTTGAATACAAGCGTTCAGGAAATGTCCTAATATTTATTTTGGTCTTCTTATGCTATGCGCTGAGCCTGATGTCAAAGGAACAGGCCATCTTATTTCCACTGAATTTGGTATTATTTGATTTTATACTTCATACCTATCAGAAAGTTCGATTTTCAAGAAAAGTGATACTGGAGAAGATTCCATTCTTTCTTTTGGCCTTCCTATTTTGGTATTGAGCGATTCAAAATGATCTTGGTGCATGGAACGTGGTTGGTGCTTATCCTCCTGATCAACGATTGGTCTTTGGAAGTTACAGTCTGCTGATCTATATTTTCCGGTTTTTAATGCCGGTGAATTTGTTGTATTTCTATGGATTCCCTATCGTGATAGGAGAATCGATACCACTGGTGTACTACATCTATGTCTTATTAGCTGTGCTCTTCGTGCTCTACCTGGCAGATCTGTATCGCCAGGGCAAGTACATACCTTTTTACGGATTGATGTTTTTTCTGATCAACATGCTTTTGGTGCTCCATATATTGCCGATGCCCAGGGAAATGATTACAGCAGATCGCTATATGTACTTAGGTATTGTAGGATTATCCATCTGGGCAGTGTGGGGCATAAGTCGGATGTTGCAGAAATTTCATGAAGTGGGGTGGATTAAATATGGAATTTGGTCGATGATTCTGGTTGTACTCATCGGATATACGGTGTATTCCAATGTATTGACCAGGAAATGGGAGAATTCGGACACTATCAAGCAGGAAGTTCGGGAATACCTGGAACCTTCAATGAAAAATATACCGGAGGAATGATGAAAAACAAAATGCCAAATATCAATCCTTCGATGA
>CALEIL010000438.1 GCA_937876435.1 uncultured Bacteroidota bacterium | reverse complement strand
ATCGGAGGCTTTATATGGTGATATGTCCAATCCGTCAGAAGTGTCCAGGATTTAGTGACTGGTGCACTACTTTCTGATCATCATAATTATGGTGTAATTCCGGGTTTTTACACCCAGTGTTCAGGAATATTCTGGCATTTGATTTCCATGAAGGCACGCAAATATATGGTGTTTGGATATTAAATGTTATTTTCATTTTTTACAAATGATAGAATGACAAAACCCACCCGTATGATCAACCGTACCATTAATCCTTTTTTCTGCGCAATGTTATTTTCCATTGTGTTTCTGGTCGGTTGTCAAGCGCCGGTATCTCACGAACGCGACAAAGGTTCTGCACCCAATATTGTGATCATTCTGGCGGATGATCTGGGTTATTCGGATATCGGTGCGTATGGTTCTGAGATCCGTACTCCGTTTCTGGATCAGTTGGCACAAGATGGAATACGGTTTACCCAGATGCACAATACCAGTAAGTGTTTTCCTTCGCGGGCTGTATTGCTGACGGGTTTGTACGCTCAACAGGTGAATATGGATGAAAAGCCGATCGATATTCATCATGCGGTGATGAGCGGCCAGGTCATGAAAAATGCGGGATACCGGACTCTCTTTGTGGGAAAACATCACGGGACTGACAACCCATACGACTGGGGATTTGATCATTACCGGGGACTGCGTGACGGGGCAGCCAATTATTTTAACCCCGGGCTACAACGCGATGAGGAACCAATGCCCGCGCAGAAGAAATATGGGCAGCGGGTGTTCGCATTTGACAGTCTGCTGGTCGAGGGATATACCCCTCCCAAAGATTATTACGCTACCACGGCATGGACCGATTGGGCGCTAGAACTACTCGAAAAATACCGGGAGGAGGACAAGCCCTATTTTCTCTATTTGGCCTATCAGGCTCCCCATGATCCTCTGCAGGCTCCGGAAGAGGAGATCGCCAAATATGACGGTGTATACGACGTGGGTTACGAGGTGATCGCACAACAGCGGTATGAAAAGCAACGGAGAATGAATTTACTGGACGACCGGTATCCCCGGTCTCAACCCAGCTACGATGATTGGAAAACTCTTTCGGATTCTGTCAGACTGGACGAGATACGCCGGATGCAGGTTTATGCAGCCATGATCGATGTACTGGATCAAAACATCGGAAGGGTCATCGATTACATCAAAGAATCCGGTGAATGGGACAACACGGTTTTCATTTTTGCTTCTGATAATGGGGCCTCTGCTGAGGTCGTAGATATAGGTAACGGTAGGATTGGAAACATCGATCGGTGGGCCTCTTTGAAGAAAAATTGGGCAAACGTTTCCAATACACCTTTTCGCTCATTTAAAAATTTTTCGTACGAGGGAGGGATTACAACACCATTTATCATCCATTGGCCAGCGGAAATCAAACAGTCAGGCAGGATAGATCATACGCCGCTTCATTTTATTGATATTATGCCTACGTTGATTGAGTTGGCCAATGGGGAGTATCCGTCATCGTATAAAGGAGAAAATACTCATCCACTGAAGGGAAAAAGCATTCTGCCTCTGGTCCGGGGGGATAGACTGGACAGGAGCGAGGCATTGTATTTTGACTGGAGGAAAGGGCACGCTATCCGGACCGACGAATGGAAATTGGTCAGACATCAGGGGCAAAATTGGGAATTGTACGATATGAACATGGACCGAACCGAAACCACCAACGTGGTAGAGGATCATCCCGATGTACAAGTAGATTTGGAGAAGAGATGGGAGGAATGGAATCAATCGGTGGTCAATTGAGAATTTCTGCAGAAATATTGAAAGTTAATGTTTTCTCCGAGTGCTCCAGGGAGACGAACCGCTCTATCTGGAAAATGGAGCATGAGACTAACATCCTGTTACGTATCCCGGTTTTTGAACACTTGCCAGGCCACTGACTGCCACACTTTGTTTGAAACCATTCGTCATCGAAGCTATTCTTACGTGGGAGAGAAGACTATTATATTGGCAAAGTCAACGAGGAAGGTGTATCTTGCATTTCAAATGATTTCACTTTATGGGCAGATTGATTCTATTTTTAACTCTGATGTTTCCCTCTTCTTTTCTGTATACTCAAAACCACCCCGTGATCTCTGTCGATTTTCCGGGAGGTAATATATTGGTGGATGGATCCCAGCATATGAGTACGTTGTACTACGACGTGTTGACCGATACCATCCATTTGAGACCCGACTTACGCGATACAAAAGGGAAATGGTTTTATTGGTATTTCAGAGTGACCGGGGCGGAAGGGAAACGATTTCATTTCCAATTTCCATTCAATGCCATGACATCATTTGGACCGGCAATCAGTACCGATGAGGGGAACACCTGGAAATGGCTGTACGAAGAGACACGGTCTATATACGATAGTTTTTCATATTCCTTTGACACGTCCGATAGTTCTGTCCTTTTTAGTTTGGGAATTCCTTATCTGGAAAAGGATTTCAAAAAATTTGCAAATCATTACGCAACTCATCCCCTGGTTTCTTTACACACCTTGACCAAATCCGAAAAAGGAAGAGACATTGAAGAAATGCGTATCCGAAGCAAAGAGGTTACTCCGGAGTATAAAATGGTTATTACAGCCAGGCATCATGCCTGTGAAATGATGGCCAGTTATGTGCTGGAAGGCTTTCTGGAATCTGTATTGGACGGAGAGAATCAGGAAATGAAATGGCTGAGGAATCACGTGGAATTTGTCGTCATCCCTTTCGTTGACAAAGACGGAGTAGAAGATGGAGATCAGGGTAAATACAGAATTCCAAGGGATCACAACAGGGACTATTCGGGCGACATTATCTACAACAGCACCCGGGCGATTCAAAATAAAGTCAAATCGTGGGGCGGTAAAAGCAAACTGATCGGAATGGATCTGCATTGTCCGACGCTAAGTGGAATGTGGAATGAACACGCGTATTTTGTAGGTACCAGCGAAAATGCACATCAGCAAAAACGATTTGTCAATACATTTGTAAAACACTACAGGGGTATCCTGGATCTCGATACGACGAAACTGTTGCTGGAATATGGTCAAGGATGGAATAAAGCTTCGAATTATACCCAGGGCACTGGATTTATATCATGGATGACGACCCTGGCTGAGACTTCGTTGGGGATACTTCTGGAATTCCCCTATGCCAACAATATGGGGCAGCAAATATCACCACACAACGCCAGAATATTTGGCAGGGATATGGCAGAAGCTTTGGCCATTTATCTTGAAGGGAATCCTTAAATTTGTATCGTTCTGACCAGTTCTTTACCCCAGTTAATCAGGGTCTATGAGGCAACATTCTTTTGTTACTATTCTACTGGGTGTGGTTTCCATGCTGATATTTTCTTTTTCTCCAGGGAAAAGGATTTTTTCCAATGAAGTGAGCGGAGAGACATTTATAAGAAGCGCTATAGATCCAGGTTGCGACGCAGATAGTCAGAGGATTTCGGGAAAGGATACTCTTGCCTCTCCCTGGGGATATATTGGGCGATGGTGATTTTATGTTTCTCAAATCGCCGACTAAAGACGTTCTGGAAAGGGGGAAATATCATCATCTAAGACAAAATATTACTATGAATAGTTATAGAAAGCCTGAATATGTGGGTATATATGGGTGCGAATTTAGGTATTCGCCCGTTTTTGGGTATATTTGGGTATAAATATGGATATATGAATGTCAATACCCTTCATATAACACCCGAAATTTTGGGGGTAATCGCTGAGATCGATGAATTTAAGGGAACCTGGCGGGTGTTGGGTAACCTGGCCCCCGAACGACTTCTTTCGCTTAAACGCATAGCAACCATCGAAAGTATTGGGTCATCAACAAGGATCGAAGGTAGTCGTTTGAATGATCGGGAGGTCGAAGCGTTATTGGCCAATATTCAGATTCATAAGTTTGAAAGCAGGGATGAACAGGAGGTAATGGGTTATGCTGCGGTAATGAATACCATATTCGAAAATTTTGAGGATATCCCGGTGACGGAGAACTACATTAAGCAATTACATCGGGATTTATTGAAGTATAATGAGAAAGATGTCAGGCACCGGGGAGAATATAAGAAACACAGTAACCAGGTGGAGGCATTTGATGTAGATGGTAAAAGTATAGGAGTTGTGTTTGACACAGCAAGTCCATTTGATACGCCGTTTCGAATGCAGGATTTGGTTTCCTGGACGCAGAAAACATTGGAAGAAAAAATGTTGCATCCGCTATTGGTGATAGCGGTTTTCGTAGTGGAATTTCTGGCCATCCATCCTTTTCAGGATGGTAACGGCCGGCTGTCCAGGATATTGACCACATACTTGTTACTTAAATCCGGCTATGCGTATGTTCCGTTTGTATCAATGGAATCCATAATTGAACAAAACAAGCAAGGATATTATCTGGCGCTTCGCCAAACCCAGGGTACCCTGAGCAGTGAAGCAGTTAATTGGCAACCGTGGGTCGTTTTTTTCCTGAACGTCCTTCTGAAGCAAAAACAAAGGTTAGCTCTTAAACTGGAACAGGAATATGTGTTATTGGGTAGTTTACCCGAACTTTCATTGAAGATACTGGGGGTGGTGAAATCTCGTGGACAGACTACTATTGGTGAAATCACGATATTGACTGGAGCCAACCGCAATACGATTAAAAAGCATTTGGGAAAATTGGTTGCAAATGGTCAGTTGCAACAGCATGGCTCGGGTAAAGGTACATTTTATACACATTGATATGAACCGCAAATATTACTTTTGGCTTTTACCTTGGCTATGTTTGAGAAATCGTCGTCATTGGCTCCACGACCGGGTCCGAATGCTCAAACAAGGATATCTGATTCTTGACCCGATCAGTCAGACTGCTTTGCATCATGTTGAGCTGCTCAGGTGTAACCCCTGGGAGAAATCCTACGTTGAGTAAGGTGCGATGACAGATCCGGTCGTCTTCATTCCGATAACTTTCCACCAATCGGTAATAACCCTGGTAATGACCAGAAGCAGGATTATGCCGCATTGTACTTTTGAAAAACATATTACAAAGATGTGTCATTCAATCCAATATGACAACACCCCCCTGTGTACTACAAAAAATTTAAAGGCCTTTAGATTCGCGTATTTCAAAATTCCCTGTACTCTCGTAGCTCATCTTTTTTGTCAGTCTCAAAGTATATTGTAATAACATCATAGAACAATACGCCGATATTGTTATCCAGGATTTCCCGGGTATGGTTGACACTTATTTGCTGAATCAACTCCCGTTGGGTATTGTATAGCTTATCTAAATATTGGTAAACCTTTTCCAACTTGATCTCTTCATTAAAATAAGATTTTAGGAAATCCACCGTTGCTGATTTACTCAGGGGCTGGCTCAAACTGGCTATCGCCAGATATCTTAAAATAACATCCTTTATTTGATTGAAACCAACTCAATTTTAAGTGTCGAAGTCAGGAAAGAAACCTTCCGTCATTATGCCCAACTTGCGCTATCATTCCAAAAGCCGGACCATAGCTGGAATGCCTATCTCGATCAACCAGAGCCCTATTTTGAAAGCTCCGCTACCGCAGGACTGACTGCAGCATTTGCACACGGGAATAGAATTGGATGGCTACCTGAATTTACGAAAGATGAAATGGCCGCAATTTATCAGAGATTATTGGAAAGTACCACACCGGACGGACTATATGTAAAGTGTATTATAACACAATGCAGGTAGCATCAATCTCCTGCAACGGGGGACCTACTGTGTGATTTCTATGTACGCATTGGGTTTTATGGGCCATATTAAAGTAAGTTTTCTTTCTTACAAAAAAAACAATTGCATCATTCTACGAACTTTCCGTAATAATTTCAGCGCATGGCTGATGTGGGTTTCCACGGTCCGTACAGAAATACCCATTTCCCGGGCTATTTCACGGTTAGGAGTATCTTCAAAACGACTTTTATAGAATACGCTTCGGCATTTCTCCGGAAGATTTTCCATCTGTTGAAGGATCTCCTCTCTAAGTTCTGCTGAATCATTATTTTGTACGTTGTCAGCTTCATTTTTGATCGCTTTCACCAGACTCTCGTGTTCCTGTCGAACCCGATCTTTCCGCAATTCCTTAAGTACCTTAAATTTGACGGATTGGTAGAGATATGCCTCCAAATTATCGATCCGGAAAAGTGATTTTTTTTCCCATAGGTCGGTGAAAATTTCCTGGGTAATGTCTTCTGAAACGCTTCGATCTTTCAGTACTTTATACGCCTGAATAAACATATTATCCCAATATCTTTCATATGCCTCCCTGAAAAGCTTTTCGTGTCGTTTGCCCGGAATTGCAGAACGGTCGTATCCTGTATCCTCCTTAAATTGTTCAGACATTTGTAATAATTTTGATCTGATCTACCACCGACGAGGGATGACAACAAATGGCATTTATCACAATATTACGAAATTATTTAGAAAAAATAAAGTTAACGACAGGCCAAATAATTCATTCTACTAACTAAATATTCCTGCTTCTATTTAAAAACCTTATCTTTTTCGGAATTTCTTATTTGCAAAATGCGAAACTGAGGTAAAATATAAATTTGAAAAAAATATACGGTTTTAATACGTGTATTGTGATTCTGAAGGGACATATAATTAAATAGTCGATGTTCAAGCATGTCAACAAAAGAACTAACTAACCTGATAGATAAATATCTTCAGGGTATCTCAACAAAGGATGAAAAGCATCTGGTTGATGCTTTTTATGATCGGATCCAGAACCAGGAACCAGGATGGGAATCATGGAGCGCTGAAGAAAAAAGACAAATAAAGGAGGCGTTGGATGCCCGGATGAGGTCGAGGTTCAGATCCCAAAACAAGTTAATTTCCATACGACGTTGGGCCGCGGCTATCGTCGTGTTGGTTGTCGCAGGTGGTATATTATATAAAAATTGGCCGCAAAAAGATCAGCAAATTGCCGTAATGCCTGATCTGGCATCGGAAGTAGTCAGTACCGGGGAAGATAAAGAGCGAACCGTCCTGCTGTCAGACGGGAGTTATGTACATCTGAGTGAAAATTCACGTCTAACCTTTCCGAAAGTCTTTGAAGGTCAGACGCGTAAAGTTTTTCTATCCGGTAAAGCACTCTTTGACGTGGAAAGCGATTCTGATCGTCCATTTTTGGTTCAATGCGGTACCGTGGTCACGGAAGTACTTGGTACCACCTTTAGTGTCAGGGCGAGATCCGAAGAATCGGAGGTTTATGTTTCAGTCACGGAAGGTCAGGTCAGGGTAAGTGAAGAAAGCCAGGAGATCAGGGTGTTGTCCCGGGATGAGGAATTGACCTATGATACTGATACGAAATCTGTAGTGTTGAAAGAACCGGAAGGAATCAATCATGGGGAACAACCACCCATAGAATTTAAGCTGGTTGAGGTGACCATGGAAGAAGCCGCAGGTTTCATCGAAAAACGATGGGATTACGAGATTGAATTTGAAAATGAAGAAATCCGGGATTGCAAGGTGGTGGCCTCTTTTTTCGAGCACGACTCTTTGGAAGATGTGGTCTCTATTCTATGTGGGATCAATAATGCGCTATATAGGTTAGAGCAGGAGAAAGTGGTCATATATGGTGATGGGTGTAACTAAAGATACAATACAATGCATTTTATTGGTTTGATGAATCTGGAAACTGAGGATCAGGTATTTCGGTCACTACTTAAAATTGAATTTTTTAGTTTCCTAATGATAGCACTATAAGATTGAAACAGAATGTCAATCCAACGAGGGAGCCGAGTTGGCATGATTGATAAATAATTTTGAAACGTGAAACTTTTTACTAAATGTCAAAGCTATGAAAATTTTACATTTTGAGAGCTATTCGACCAGGATAATATCCGGAAGTCTGCATCAAATACGATTTTGTATGAAGATAAGTATAACTATGGTTGCTATCCTGATATCAGGGTTACAATTTCTGACTGCAAATGATTCCTACAGTCAGGGATTCGATGGAGAGACGGTCACCCTGGATGTGAAGAATACGAGTATCAGGGAAGTATTTGCCATGGTCGAATCACAAACCGGCTTTAGATTCGCTTATAATCCTGACAATATCCGGTCATACAAGGTCAGTATCGAACAAAATTCGATTGATCTGAAGGAGTTACTGGATGTTATTTTTCAGGGTACCTCGATGCGCTATGAAGTAGTTAATAATAAAATACTGGTATTCAACAATATTAAAAGGCCAGCTGTCAGAACTGCACCCCGGATTATCAGGAATGACATATTTGAGACTTTGCAATATCGAAGGCCAGTCAGGAATGTTACAGGTACCGTCCAGGATGTGAATGGAGCGCCGTTGATCGGGGTCAACATCCTGGTTAAAGGCACCAACACCGGGACCACCACTGACTTGGATGGACGGTTTTCACTGAATGACGTAGATGACCAGGCTGTTTTGGTAGTGTCTTATATCGGTTATGAAAGCCTGGAAGTACCAATTGAGGGGCGATCCAGCCTGGTTATCATAATGCAGGAGGATGTGACTACGCTGGATGAAGTGGTGGTAGTAGGATATGGAGTGCAAAGGAAGTCGGACGTGACGGGTGCTACGGTAAATGTCAGCGCTGAAGAAATAGCTTCCCGCCCGGTTAATAATGTTATAGAAGCGATGCAGGGTAAAGCTGCCGGTGTAGATATTGCATCGAATGAACGTCCAGGCAATGTCGGAAATATTTCCGTTCGTGGGGTTCGTTCCTTAACAGCCTCAAATTCACCGCTGTATGTGGTGGATGGTATTCCTTTAGTCACTGAAGTCGTGAGTGCATCAGGTAACAATGTGACTCTCGGTGGTATTGACAATCTGAACCCAAGTGACATTGAGTCGATCGATATATTGAAAGATGCATCGGCGACAGCTATTTATGGCTCACGAGGTGCCAATGGCGTGGTGCTCATCACCACCAAGCAAGGGAAAGCTGGCAGGATGCAACTGAATTTTAATTCTTCAATCATAACGGAAAATATTCATGAGTTTTCGCCACTGATGGATGCAGGAGAATATATTAACTACCGCCGTTGGGCAAGATATTACATCGTCGGTCAAAGTGTTTACCCAAGAGGGGATCAACCCACCTTTGCAAATGACGAAGCCATATTTTCCGGTGATCCGGTAGCGCTGTCAAATATTGAGAAGGGTTGGGAAGGTGGAACCTGGGATCCATCAAAATTAACTTCAACTGATTGGACCGATTTTGTTACCCGTACCGGACTCACTACACAAAACACCATAAGTGCCAGTGGAGGCACGGAGAAAATGACGGCATATGGCTCTTTCGGTCTAACTGATAACAGAGGTGTGGTGCAAGGGCAGGACTTTAAACGATATAATGCAAATCTCAGGATCGATCTTAATCCCACAGAATGGTTTTCCTTTGGTGGTACCTTGAACGGAGCTTATAGCCTCCAGGAATTCGGTCAATCCAGGGCTGGTAATGTTGGCGTATCGGTGAGAGACGGACTGTACGAAAGTGCCCGGACGATTTTCACGTATACATTACCCTATGATAATGAGGGCAATCGGGTTGAATATCCTGGTGGTGATATCGCGGTAAAGACCATTATTGGTGAAGCTGAATTATCGCAGGACCAGCGCACAACCGTGCGTATCTTTGGTAGTTTTTATGGACAACTGGATTTGGGTACTATTTTTCCCGTATTGGAAGGTTTGAAATTTCGTACCAACTTTGGCCCCGATATCCAGGACTGGCGTGATGGCATTTTCCTGGACGCCACCTCTGTTATCCGTAATGGATCCTCCTTTGGTTCTTTAGAAAAATCACAACGCTTCGCTTATACCCTTGACAACTTATTGTACTACAATAAAACGGTGGATGTCCACGATATTGGCCTGACTTTGGTTCAGAGTCAGACAAAATTTAATTCAGAATCCAGTTATATTTCAGCAGATAATATTCCGCTTGCCAGTCAAAAATGGAATGCTTTGGGTGCAGTTGGTTCTCTTAGAAGTTGGAATTCAGGAATTGTTGAATCGGCGATTCTTTCTTATATGGCACGTTTAAATTATAGTTTTAATGATAAATATTTGCTCACATTATCAGGACGTTATGACGGGGCTTCCCAATTGGCAGAGGGTAATAAATGGGATTTCTTCCCCAGTGCAGCTTTCGGATGGCGACTGGATCAGGAAACATTCATGGATGATGCTGACTGGATTGATCAATTGAAACTGAGATTGGGTGTTGGGGTAACAGGTAACGCAGCTATTGATCCTTATTCCACCAAAGGCCGGCTCGATGCCATATTCTATCCAATTGGCAGCGTTGCAGTTCCCGGCCAACTGAATGTTACTACTTTGGCAAATAGAGAACTTGGATGGGAAAAATCCACCCAATTTAATGTAGGGTTGGATTTTTCATTCACCAACTCAAGAATTAATGGAAGTTTGGATGCCTACACGACCTTTACCACAGATTTGTTGGTACAAAGATCAATCCCCAGTGTTACCGGTTTTACCAATACCTATACCAACATTGGTGAAACCAGATCCAACGGAGTTGATTTAACCTTAAACTCCGTTAATATAGCAAACCGTGATTTTCAGTGGTCAAGCACTTTAAACGCTTCTGTTCAGGAGAATGAAATTGTTTCTCTTGCAAATGGAAAATTTGACGATATCAATAATGGATGGTTTATCGGGCAATCTCAAAGTGTGATCTATGGATATGAGGCGGTTGGGATCTGGCAGGAAAGTGATGCATCGGAAATGGCAAAATTTAATGACAATGGACATACCTTCACGAAGGGAAATGTCCGTCCGGTAGACCAGAACGGTGATGGTGTCATCGACGCCAATAATGATCAGGTAGTCATCGGAAGCACGATACCGAAATATATTCTGGGTTTAACAAATACCTTCAATTTCAAAGACTTTGAGTTGTCCATATTCCTGTATGGTCGTATGAAATATTTGTACGATACAGGTGGTGAAGGCCTTGTTGGCCGCTACAATCAAAGATCTGTAGATTATTGGACAGAGATAGACCCTGAATCCGACTATCAAAAACCAATATATTCTGAAGGCTTTGGTGACGAATATTATGAAGCATTGGGTTACAAAGACGGATCATTCTTAAAGATCCGGAATATTTCTTTGGGGTATAATTTACCAGCAAGGGTGGCCACCAATCTTCGTATTTCCAATTTGCGACTCTATATTCAGGCGGCAAATCCCGGATTTGTTTTTAATAAAATCCCGTGGATTGATATGGACGTAAGGTATCATGCTTCGAACCGGGGTTTTGTGGCGGGTATTAACGTGCAATTTTAACAATAGTCAACTTCAAAAACAATGAGTATTATGAAAGTCTATATAAAAAATTATAAAATTCTTTTGTTTCTTATCGCATTGATAATTAGTGGAACATCTTGTAACAAAGATAGCTTTCTGGATGAAGTCCTGAAAACGGAAAGAGACTATTCCTTTTATGAAACAGAACAAGGTATTCAGGAATTAGCCATCGGAGCTTATTACCGGGTTTTAGCATCCCCCTTCGCTTCAGAATATCAATTTGGCACTACCAATTATGGTACGGATGAGTTTCATGTAGGTGGTGATAAAACCAATGATATATGGAATAATTATGACAGCAGGTTCGGTTCCAGTATAGTGACTATCCGGACGAATGCGCAGGAATTCTGGGATAATGCCTACGTAGGTATCGGCCTGGCCAATCAATTGATTGAATCTGCCACCAATATAGAATCAACCAATCCTGCTATCAAGAATATTGCATTAGGTGAAGGTCATTTTCTTCGCGCATTTAATTACTTGAAATTAGTACGCCATTATGGCGGAGTTCCTTTGAAATTAACACCAAGTACGACGGTGGAATTGGAATTTGCACGCGCAACTCCTGAGGAAGTTTTGGCACAGGTAATCGCTGACTTTAAGCAGGCTTATGATTTGCTGGAATACTCCGTAGGTTCTCCCAATAAGATCAGCAAGGATGCGGCTGCTCATTTCCTGGCAAAAGCCTATTTAACCCGGGCTAGTGAAATCAACGATTCCTGGAATTCTGCCTCCAAAAGTGCCGACCTGGATCAGGTGGTGGCCCTAAGCAGCGAAGTGATTGATCGTCACCCGCTTGCCGGGAATTATCAGGACCTTTGGTATTATACCGAGCCTGATGGAGATAATGAATTCCTGCCTGAATTAATTTTATCGGCATCATTTAGTCGTGATCCTGTACTTGAAACGTATAATTTTAGCCACGTAGTTTTTACCTCGCGTTATGATGACCTGCCTACTATGAAACGCGATCTGACCGGTATGCGCCCGTATAGTCGCCTGGCTGCTACATATTTCACCTATGACGTGTTCGACCATGTTAATGATTCGCGTTTCTGGAAAACCTTCAGAACAAAACATCGGGTTAACAATGGGGGTGAGTTTGGAGGTATCACGTATAATGCTGGGGTAGATTTGGGCATTATGTATATAATAAATTCAAAAGATGACACTCGATTTGCCAAGACCGTGAACAACAACAATCCTGATATATTATATAATGGTAAAACGATCCCTCATGTATATGTTGCTCATGCTGCAGACGGGGTTGGCTTACTGGTAAATCCAAGGTATCCTTCATTATCCAAACATTTTGATTCGGGCAGAACAGCAATCAATGATAACCGGGGCATGCGCGATGAAATCCTGGCGCGATCAGCTGAAACTTATCTAATGAGAGCTGAAGCGAAAATTCGTCAAGAGAAATATGCTGAAGCCCTAACCGATATAAATATAGTTCGCAACCGCGGTGCTTATCAGGAAGGAGAAGATCGTTCCTATTATATGGATGGTGCAGAATCATATCCAACTTCTGATTTTTCCCAGCCTGCCAGTGATAATTCATATATGAATGAAAATTCATACTATGAATCAAACAATATCCCGGTTACCACGGCTGCTACAGACCTGACCATTACCAGCATTACTTCTTTACCGGCAGAGGATGAAGCGGTAATCGCTGAGCTTGGCTATTCTGGTGATTTTGATCGAATGATGTGTTTGGTGTTAAATGAGCGTACCCGGGAACTCTGCGGTGAATGGCACCGATGGGAAGATTTAAGTCGCACTTTAACTCTGGTGGACAGGACTCGCGCTTATAACCCTGATGCCGCTCCGAATATCCAGGATTTCCATAACCTGAGACCTATTCCGCAAACCTTCCTGGATGCTATCTATGTGGAAGGGCGTCCCCTGACGGCTAGTGAAAAACAGGCGATGCAGAATCCCGGGTATTAATTGCGAAATATGTTAAGTAATGATGCATTCGACCATACATTGAGTTACGATGATAGTCGGCACTATCAAAAAATCATCGTTGCCCTTACCGAGACTGCCCGGCTGATGAAGGAGATAGATAAAGTGGATATTGGACTGACTTAAAATTTCGTTTTAAGCCATTCTTGCCGAATTTGAACCACTTTTCTATCACTTTCACGGTAAAAGACAGGATATCTGAGATGTACTGCATGACATCCATTTTCAACTGTAGTAATTTCACTAACATCTATTTTTTTCTCCTGCATAGCCTGGACCAATGCTATGATATAGCATCCCCTTCGACCAACCCATCCATTGTGGGATGTTTCTATGTTGAAACAGTTCACTAATTCGTATTCACTGCTCGATCTGAAAGAATCCTGATATTGGATGACCAGGTTTTCTTGATACGTTCTTTCTGTGGACATATTTAGAAATTTTTGATAGAATAATCCATATCGTATTGACCACCGTAGTTTCCGACTCGGTTGGTGCACAGTCAAGTGCTCTTGATATACCGTACAAAGATAGGAAATAATTGAACAAATGTCTTGTTTCAGCAGTACCCTTCCCAATAAAAGTATTTTGCCGGTGCTTTGATACCTATTTCATCTACATGAAAACATTCACTAAAGTGCAATTCGAGTTTTTTCGTTAGCCTCCAGGTAAATTGGCATCTAGGAGTAAT
>CALEIL010000437.1 GCA_937876435.1 uncultured Bacteroidota bacterium | reverse complement strand
CCATTGTCAACTATCCACTATCAACTATCCACTATCAACTGTCAACTATCAACTAATTTATTATGTCCCCTTTTACGTTCTCAAGCCGATCGCGAATTTTCTGAATATCTTCCGGATTAAGCCGTAACCAATTCCTGACCTCTCCGACGATTTTCAATGGTTCCTGACTGCGATACGAACGTGTCGGATTTCCAGGAAACTTTTTATTCGTTACGTTGGGATCATTTTCAAAGCTTCCTGTAGGCTCTACAATATACACCCGTTCCCGACCTTCGCCTCTGACCAGGGCTGCTGCGAATCCGGCTCCATTTACCAGAGCCGTAAAGTATATGTGATTCATGATAACCTCAGAATTGTAGTTGGACCTGGATCCTGGAATCAACAGGTCTCCTATTTTTAAATCAGCTTTGGTTCCATGATAAAATGGACCCTGATCGGCTGGTTTGTTTTTGTGATAATCTGCCAGTTCCAAATTCTTTCTGGTTTCCTCCGTATTTCCCAATTCTTCATAACACTGAGCGATTTCGGAATACAGCGTGGGTAGAGCACTCCGGACTGTAATATCATTCACGCTCAGACCCAAATCCAAAGCTGTTTTCAGCCAATTTAATTTGTCCTGAACATTGTCCTGGTTTCGCGCAATAAAATAGGCCGATACGTATTTCTCAAAATCGTTTGTCGATTCGTTCCAGGCTCGTAAAAAGAGATTCAGCGCCTTTTCTGAGTTACCTTCTTGTTCCATCTCCATGCCTTGAACACAGAACTTTATAATGGGATTACCCGGACTAAATTCCATAAATATTGATTATTAATTGATAGATTCTTCTTGCGACTCCAACCATTATTTTGTAAACACCAGTAATAACACTTTTAGTATCGACGATTTTGAAATTTAGGGCATTAAATATCCCAACACCGTTATCAGCGTTTCGGAGGGTGGTGTAATCTAACCTACTCATTTGAGTGTTTTGGGGATGGACCCTGGGTTTCGCAGGGACGATGGACTGAATGCGCACATTTTCCTATTGTAAATCATTTATATCATCCAACAGATAACAGTTCTCGTGACGTTCCATCCCTATTTTTGGATAATACGTTGTCGCAGCTGGAGCCGCTAGTAATATGATCTTGGCTTGGGGAGCTTCCAGTTTGGTCCGACGGATCAATTCTTTGCCAATACCATTCTTTTGGTAGTTCTTGTCTACTGCCAGATCGGACAAATACGTACAAAAAACAAAATCGGTTAAAGAACGGCTAACTCCCACAATTTTTCCGTTGTCTCTGGCTGTGACGATGAGATTTGCATTTTGAAGCATCTGAGCGAGCCTACTGCGGTCATCGATCGGTCGTCTTTCTCCCAGGGTTGAATTTATGAGAATTTCCCTGAATTCGTCGATGCTTAAATCGTTCTCTATTTTGTATTCGATCATTTTTTTATTGCTATCCTCACTTCTCATAAAATACTACGAATCAAATTTTGAATCGTCCCACTCATCTCCGGCAGGAAATAAATCCGCTTGCCTCTTTCTCATCTCATTGGCTATCAAGGAACTACTTCCACCTTGTTCTTCAAGCTTTGAAATTATATTCAAATAACTCTTTTCATCGCGGTTTTGACTCAGCTTAAAAACATTGTCAATTTTTTCCGCCTTAATTTCAAATCCCGCAATGGCAGGCATCATTTTACTTAAATATGTTTCAGGAAGATTGTCGTAAATGGTCAAGGATTCTGTATTCCCTTTTTCAAATTTTAAGGTGAATTTTCTCATAAACCGGATCAATTCCTGTGAACTCATAAACCTCATCTGTCCCTCGATGTGAACGCTCATGTAATTCCAGGTCGATCCCATGCGAGGATTGCTGTACCAACTGGCACTCACGTATGAATCAGGTCCCGTAAATACCAGCAGTACCGTGGGATTTTCCATGAAAGCTCTGTAGTGGTCAGTGTGGCGCATGATGTGACCTTGTAAAAACAATTCTCCATCCCTTTCATCAAACAATACAGGGATCTGAGTGGCGACCTGATTTCCAGAATGAGTGCTTCCTGTGATAAAAGCAAACGGATACTTTTCAAGAAAATCCAGGATAACCTGCCTGTCCTTCTCTTTGAAATATGAAAGATTATACATTTTTAAGATATTTCGTTCATGTCCAGACCGGTGGGCAACTGCAATTTAATTCAATCCAGGATAATGTCATAATTCAACCGTCGATTTACGCGAAACAAAATGCAATATAAGCCTGCTCTGAGATCTACCAGACGATAACAGCATTCCAGTCTAGTACCGGCTAACATCAGGTCTGTCACGCCTTTTTGACAAATTCAGATTTCAGCCCCATGGAGCCGAATCCTTCAATTTTGCAATCGATATTGTGGTCTCCGTCAGTCAACCTTATGTTTTTCACCTTCGTTCCAGCTTTTATAGGTTTGGGAGCTCCCTTGACGGGCAGGTTTTTGATGACTATCACCGAATCGCCGTTTTTCAACTCGGTCCCGTTTGAGTCCAATACCACCAGAGCACCGTCCTCCTTCACCTCTTCAGGGTTCCACTCATAACCGCATTCAGGACACGCGAACAACTCCTCACTTAAGAAATAACCATACGGCGAAGAGCATTGTGGACAGGGTTTCATTTCAGACATGATGTATTTTTTTTATATGAAATATGTATGTACAAAAATGGCCAAATGTTTGAACACTTTGCCGGTACAAAGGTAAAATTTACTCTCAACCACTTACCAAAATATTTTAGTAAATTAAAGGCCTAAACCAAAACGGGTTCACATGAAACTTTTCCCTGCTCTATTTCTGGGATTATGGTTACTGACAATCGGGTGCGTTCAGAATGACCACGACGATTCGAAGGCTATTTTGACCACAGAATTGGAATCAATCAAATCAGAATACGTTCCGGATCGGAGACTTCAGATCTTTGATTATGAAATCCATCCGGAAGAAAATAAAGTTACTGGCAGAACCTCCAATCAGGAGGCATTCAATCGGGTCATGAACTTGAGTCAATCCTATCCTAAGGTGAAGCTTGATTCTTTTTTTCACATCACCCCGGTAGGTGCCGGGCTGATCAACGTTTCTGTAGGCAACATTCGATCCAATCCCAGTCACAGTGCTGAATTATCGACACAGGTACTGATGGGTCATGAGGTGGTCATTTGGGAAAATGACGGTTATTGGTCATATATCCAGACTCCCGATGATTATCTCGGTTGGATCGACCAGGGGGCTTTGGTTGTCCCTGATAAGGCAGCTCTGGCCGATTACCATGATGCCCCAAAACTCATGTATAGGAATGATTTCGGGTTTTGTTATGCCAATCCACAGAAGAGCGGGCCCATTGTCAGCGACCTCGTAGCTGGTGATATCCTTCGAAAGACGGGCGTTCAGGGCAAATTCACAAGTCTGCTCCTACCCGACGGAAGGGAAGCCTACGTCCCCACCGATGAAACGCAATCGCTCGAATCACTTTCCGGCAAAGGTGTCCCGGATTGGGAATCTATAAGAAATACGGCTTTTCAATTTATGGGACGGCCGTACCTGTGGGGTGGTACTTCCGGCAAAGGGGTCGATTGCAGTGGTTTCACCAAAATGGTGTACTACCTCAACGGTCTGGAGCTTCCGAGGGATGCGTCTCAGCAGGTAAGAAGCGGTGTAGAGATTCCTTTGGATGAAAACCTGTCCCGGCTGGAACCAGGAGATCTTTTGTTTTTCGGTTACAAAGATAAAGATGGTAAAAAGGACAGGATCACCCACGTGGGAATTCACATCGGAGATGGCCGGATGATTCATTCCTCTCAGAGAGTCATGGTTCAGAGCCTGATGCCCGGTGATCCGGATTTTGCACCAAACCGCCGGGAAACATTGCTGGTCGCCAAACGAATGATAGAAGATGCGACCCTTGCTCAGGGTGTCTTACCCATTAAAAACGATCCAGCTTATGGATTTTAGTTTTTCCCTATTGTCAATCCATTTCAAATGAAAATAATATTTCCCTTTCTATACCTTTTGGTTTGTTCTGTTATTTCATCCGTACACGCCCAAATCACTCCGGTCAATACCGGTGACATCGAAACATTTGCGCAATTATTAAATGCGCAATCCCACGTAAAATCATTGGGATTGAGCGACTTAAGTGAAACGCAGTTCACGATCCACTGGATTTATCCTGATCGACGGGCAGCGAGGACTTTTATGAAGCGAATAAGTAGTTATGCAGGCAGTCAAAATGTTGAAATACGATACCATTGGAGTTGGCCGGATAGTCTGAGCTCGACAGATCATTCGATCCCCATCGTCATTTTTTCATCCGAAATGAGGTGGCCGGCCTGGTTTACGGAATTCAACGGTTACAAAATCCGGATAGGATCCATGTCATCGGATCCCTTCGACGGTTTACAGCTCGATCAGGCCGGGACAGGAACCCTTGATCTGGCGGCTCAATATATCATGGACGGAATTGCGCTGGACGCCAACGGTAAGATTGTAACGGGTAGCCGGGTCTCCTACCTTTCGGCGGAATATCTGGGACTGGACAAAGACTTTTTATATTCAAAATTGGATTCCATACTCCAGCTGGGACTTGATTCCTCAGCCTATCCCGGAGCAGAAGTCACGATTGCCTATAAAGGATCGGTCGTCTATCAAAAAGCCGTAGGATACCACACCTATAATAAGGTATATCGAGTGCGTAGCGATGATATGTGGGATCTGGCCAGTGTCACCAAGGTGACAGCCGGTGTCAATGCCCTGATGACCTTATACGAATCAGACCATCTTGATCTGGATAAAAACCTGGAAGATTATTTCGACTATTTCCGTCACTCGGATAAAGGCGAATTGGGTTTAAAACGAATTCTGACACACAGCGCCGGACTCACGCCATATCTGGTATATTACGCCATGGCCCGGAAAGACAATGGAGATTACGTGCGAAATACGGTTTCAGGTACTCGTCACGGTCATTTCAACTATTCTGTCACCGATTCGATCTTTATCTCGGATCGATTCTCCAATTTCATCTACAAAGCAATAAAGGAATCATCGTTGAAACCCGGAAACAAATACGAATACTCGGGTTTGTTTTTCCTGCTTATCCCCGACTTGGTAAAGCAACTTACCGGCAAAACGATGGATACATTCCTGGATCGCAGTGTTTTTGAACCGATGGGAGCAGCCCATACTTCTTTCAATCCATCCCGGGATTACAATATCCACTCGATCGTCCCAACCGAAGTGGACCACGTCTGGAGAAATCAATTGATTCATGGTGCTGTCCACGATGAAGCAGCCGCGGTTCTCGGTGGTATTTCAGCGAATGCCGGGTTGTTTAGTACAGGAATTGATCTGGTTAAGATGGGTGAAACATGGAGGAGAAACGGTCAATATGGCGGGAAATCTTTTTGGTCTCCTGAAACGATCAGTACTTTCACACGATGCTATTATTGCGATGAAGGGAATAGGAGAGCATTGGGCTTTGACAGGCCTCCCCTGCCGGAACACGATTATCTGAGCTATATGTCCCCTCTTGCATCCCAGGAAAGTTTTGGGCACAGCGGATTTACCGGGACCATGATTTGGGTGGATCCCACCCACGAATACACCTTCGTATTCCTGAGCAACCGGGTCCATCCCACCAGAGAAAATTCAAAGCTATACAGCCTCAATATCCGACCGGATCTTCATAGTGTATTGTACAAGTCTATCGAACGACAAAAGGTCAGTGTGGAATGACGATTTTTGATTTAAGATGTACGAGTGACGAATGACGGTTTGTGATGTACGAGTTGACGATTTTTGATTCATAAATCCATATCAAGCCGTGATCCATAAATCTACATCCAACAGTTCAAGCTGTATTTCCACCAAAAAAAAACCGCTTTCACTCCAATAGCAAAAGCGGTTCAGCTGGAATTATCTATCCCAATATTTCATTACATAGTTGCCAGTTTGACAGCCAGTTCACCCAAACGGGTAGAATATCCGGCTTCGTTGTCATACCAGCTTACTACTCTGACAAAATCACCGTCCACGGTGGTCAATTCGGCATCAAAAATGGAAGAATAAGTTGAACCGATGATATCACTGGATACGATCGGGTCGGTTTCATACTTCAATATTCCTTTCAAATCCCCAAGAGCTGCATTTTTGAAGATATCGTTCACTTCATCAGCATTGGTAGCCTTTTTTACTTTTACGGACAAATCGATGATTGATCCGGTAAT
>CALEIL010000436.1 GCA_937876435.1 uncultured Bacteroidota bacterium | reverse complement strand
ACGAGCGCTGATGTTGATCGTGTTCAATTGGAGTTCCAATCCATGATTACTGGTTTCTCCTATATTTCTGAGGATCGAGGTAGTTCCATTAATCGCTGAAATGGTTTCATTTAAAAGCAGATCGTACGTTCTGGACTTGTAGATATCCAGACTACCTCCGAATCGCCCCCTCTGAATAGAAAAGTCGATTCCGAAGTTCACGGATTTAGTGGTCTCCCATCCCAGATCGGGGTTCGATAGTCGTTGGGGGAAGTAACCAAATAATTGGTTTTGGTCAGGGGAGATATAGTTTTTGCCTGATAATTGAGGCAACGTGGAATAGGGTCCTATCGCTTCATTTCCATTTTCGCCGTACGACAATCTTAGTTTCAGTACTTCAAGACCCGCCAGTTCACTCAGAAATCGTTCGTTGGCGAGGTTCCAGCCTACTGCAATGGAAGGAAATATTCCAAACTTGGTATCCTCCCCAAACGCTGAATATCCGTCCCTCCGCACTGTTGCGGTAAATAGGTACCTATTGTCAAAAGAGTAATTGGCTCTAAACATTTGGGAGATGTACCCTTTCCGGTAATAACCTGACGCTCCGGTTAAAATTTCAGCTTGTCCTGGTTGATAAAAAGTCAATACATCGTTGGCGAATCCACGTCCATCCATGGCGTATGCTTCTGACTTATTTTCCTGAGAACTGTACAGGGCTGTCAGGAATAGTGAGTGTCTCTGGAATTCTTTGTGATAACTCAAAATATTCTCAATCAACCAGGAATTGCTTTTGCTATACCCGGCGTGGAGATTTCCATTATCCACCTTTCCTACGACCGTATTGAGTCCCCTATAGGTCTTGTCGTCTGAGTTATCCCAGGTAAAACCTGTATTGATCTTGTATTTCAGCCCCTCTATGCCGGGGATCTCCACGTCCAGGTAATGATTGGTGATAATCCTGGTCTCGTTATCCTCATTCTTGAACAATAATGATTCCAGCGGATTTTGAACCTGCGTATCTTCAGATATAGGGCTCAGGTCGATCGTTCCATTCTCGTTAAATGGATTGTACAAAGGACTTAGAAGAAACGCTCCGCTGTTTCCTCCCCAGGTGGCTGCTACCCCACTCCGGTCAAAGAATCCTACCTGTGTATTGGTTCCGTAATGAACTCCTTTAAATAATTTCTGGTCAAAATTGGCCCGAAAAGTAACCCGTTCAAATTTATCGCCTTTGGCGATCCCATCAGTATTGGTATAGATACCGGATACATAATACTTCGTATCCGCGGTGCCTCCCGAAAAGGACAAATTATGCTGCTGTTTATGACCCGTCCGGGTAGCCAGATCAATCCAGTCAATATTCCTTCCGCCGGCGGGATAAGCAAAATCATCGGCCACCTGTACCAGGGTTGCTCTGTCGTGCACTTCCTCAGGATAATTGGATAATACCTGATTTACAAATCCATCCCAGGTTTGCCCGGGGTATCCCATCATAAATGCCTCCAACTCGGTATCTTCTCCGTTGTACACCTGGAATATCCGGTCTTTTAAACTCTCAGTATTGCTCGGTTGGGAAAGCACATTTATAACTCCCCGTTCAAACCGGTCCCTCCAGTACTCGCTGGCATTCTGGACATCGGGGATGTGGGCAATGTTGTCAAAACTGTACATACCCGAATAGTTGATCCTCAATTTTCCTGCCTGGCCTTTTTTGGTCGTAATCAGAATTACGCCGTTAGCTCCCCTGGAACCATAAATAGCGGTAGAAGAGGCGTCCTTGAGGACCTCCATACTTTGTACGTCGTTGGGATTGATTTCAGAGAAAGATCCAGTATAGGGTACGCCATCCAGTATGATCAGGGGATTGTTACTGGCCGTGATGGAGTTCTGGCCACGGATCAGGATACTGGCTCCATCCTCAGCAGAAGATCCTGAAGTAGTAATCGTCACTCCAGCGACATTTCCCTGCAATGCCTGGATTAGATTCGTCTGCGGACGATTTTCCAGAATTTCGGTATCAAAGGACACGACAGAGCCTGTGACGTCGCTCTTTTTTTGCGTGCCGTACCCCACGACAACCACTTCATCCAGTAACTGGGAATCCGACAACATGATTATGTTGAGGTTGCCACCCCCTGAGACCGCCACCTCCTGGGTTTGATAGCCGATGTAGGACACCACGAGGATGGCATTTTCATCGATGTCTTCGAGGATAAATTGACCGTCCAGGTCGGTCGAAGTACCCTGACCGCTCCCTTTGACCTGGATGTTGACCCCGATCAAGGGCTCCCCATCCTGATCTTTGACCACGCCGGAAACATTGATCACGAGTTGTCTGACCTGAAGGTTTTGCATAACAGCGGGTTTCAACGGGTCTACCCGCCTGATTTCCCGGTTCGCGGTGGTTTCTCTGGCATTCACGATATCCTGGATTTCCGCTAAAACCTTTTTCTGAGTTTTTATCCCTTCCTCTGTGTCGCGATACACCGCCACGTACCTTTTGTCAAAAACCCGGTATTTCAGATCAGTCTGATCCAAAACCATCTCGAGTTCCTCCATCAGGTCATTGGTAGCCGCCGGATCGTAGCTGACCAGCACATTCTCTACCCAGGCGCGATCGTAACTAAACAGGACGTGGTATTTGTTACCAATCGTCTGGATGGCCTCGACCAACAACACCTCGTCTTTTTCAAATCCGGTGGTCGAATTTGCCTGAGGCATCTGCCAATTCATCATTAACATCAATAATAAAAGCATCTTAAATCCTACTTTTATTCGCCATAAAAGTTGTACATTCATCTTACATTGAATTTTAAGTTAAAGTTTTATGTATCAAGGGGAACGAGCGACCAAACTTCTTCCCCTTTTTATTTTTCTACTCTATTTTTCCAGTATGACTTTGCCGTCTACTTCTTTCATCGCTATTTCCAGGGTGAGCGTCAACAATCCCGAAACCGTATTCCAATCTTCGTATGGAAGCCCGAGCTTCACCTTTCTGTGGAGCAGTGAAGTATCGCTCACGACAAACGTTTTGCCGTAAATATCCTCTAGTTGGAGCAAGACTTCCTCCAGTCTTTCATTTTCAAACGATAAGGAACCTTCTATCCAGGCGGCATTGCCCTGAGTAGTCCCGTTATCCGCCTTTTCCAGGAAATGATGCGCGACGGAATACGACACGGCATCCCCTGGTTCCATCATAATCTTATTAGTATTGTTGGTGATGCTTGCTCCCATTTGTTCCGGGGTCCCGGGGGCCTCTTTTGCGGCCATCTCTTCGTTCAATTCCAGCTCCACGCTTCCCGACTCCAGGAATACATCGGTTTTTTGGCGGCGTGCCACCACATTGAACGCCGTACCATAGACATTGACGGTCAGATCCGGGGTGATCACACGAAAGGGCAAAAATTTTTCAGCCTCTAGGGCATTTACCTCACCTGCCTCCTGGATTCTGTTGACTTCAAAAAAGGCTTCGCCCTGAAGTTCCAGTTCTCTGATCCCTGTTTTTTGCCAGTTTCCGTTCCACACGAGCCTGGAATTGGCGTTGAGTTTAACCAGACTGTTATCATCGAGGATTATTTCTTTGGTTTCTGCATAACCCGTTTGATAAATCACTTCCTTCGCCGGGCCAAAGTCCCCGAAAAACAGGAGCAGGAGGACCGCGATCCCTGCGGCGATCCCCGAAGTCCACCCGATTATCGTTCTTCTGTATCGTTGGGAAGATTCCTTTTGGCGGATGTCCTGTTTATTCTTATAATTTTCACGGACTTTCTCCAACGTCAGGTTCTTCACGTCAAACGTGACATCCTGGCTTTCCCATTCCTGTTCAAAGATTTCATAGACCGAGGCAAAATGCTTCCTGTCTTCAAAAATTCTGAACATCTCCTGCAATTCTTCTTCCGTAGCAGTTCTGTCCAGATACTTTTGAAATAATATTTTTGCTCTGCTAATATTTTCCACAAATGTTAAATTTCATTGTTAAATGCGATATCGGATCGATTCTCTCTACCTGACAAATAAGATTCTACCTTGGGAATACACCGGGTTAAGCCGATTGGAAGTATAAGACAATCCAAAGTCAGGATTGTACTAATCGGGTACCGCTTATTTTTTTATTTTTTAGGATTCATTAGAATTTTTAGACGATTTTTATACCTTTGGTTAGATCACATTACCTCAAATGGACCTCGAAAACATATTCTATAGTTACCGGAACAAAGTTTTCGGATTTTTTGTCAAAAACCTTAGCGACAAGGATTTGGCCGAAGATCTGACGCAAGAGGTATTCTTCCGTCTTTGCAAAAGGGAAGGAAAACTGAAGGAGATTGAGGACATCAACGCCTATATTTTTCTCATGTGCCGCAACATGGCGATCAACCATATTCACAAGGCTTCCCATGAAAAGAAATACAAAGAACAAATGATCCACGCCTGGAATCACCTGTATATCAGAGGGAAAACCCAGGTGGAGAAAAACATGGAATCCGAGTATTTCGTGGAGCTTCTGGAGCATGGACTGAACCAGTTACCACCCCAGCAGAAAATCATTTTTACGCTGAGCAAACAGGAAGGGTTATCCAACAAGCTGATCGCTCAACAGCTTGGTCTTTCTCCCCATACCGTTCGCAATCATTTACACCAGGCGCTTAAAAACCTTCGATCCACGGTCAATCCTCACATCGACTTTGTTTTGTTGATTGCCTTGACTTTTTTATAGGTCTTTCGACACAGGAGACGGTACAGGGAAGTTTTTTTCGATAAATGTCCGCCCTTCTACATATTCTGATAATGTCTCATTCGATTCCCACTCCACCGCTAAAATATCCGGTCACTCTCGTCACGATGTCTAATCCTCCCACTATCGCAGGGTTTACCACGAGCATCAGCCGGGTGCCCGCTGTCACAGGGATAGCCAACCCATTTACCAGCCCATTACTCACGTCTCCCGTTATAATGACACCCGACAAAGCAGGGCCTAAGGTCACGCTGGCCCCAGGCACAGGGTAAAAAAAGTTATCGTTGGGTGTGGCGGAAAATAATTGGGCTGTAATCTGTAGTGTGCTTGCGGGCAAAGAAATCCCTAATGACGCGCTGAAAAATCCCGAAAGGGAAGTAATTAAACCGTCCCGGGGAACAGAAAAGGCCATATTGGGAACCATGGTCATGTCAAGCGGACCCAGGGATTGAATAACGTTTGTCGAATTTCCGAAAGCAATCGCCGCACTGATTGCAGTGATCGCCAATTCAATCGGTTGACCGGAAGCGAATGGTACGATGGTTCCGGAGCTGGCAGGACCCGGAGGACCTGGTTCCCCCTGAACTCCCTGAATGCCTTGTTCACCCTGCTCTCCCTGGATCCCCTGCGGGCCTTGTTCTCCTGGGGGACCCTGGATGCCTTGTTCACCCTGTTCTCCCTGAATGCCTGGTTCGCCCTGCTCTCCCTGGATCCCCTGTGGGCCTTGTTCTCCTGCGGGACCCTGGATGCCTTGAATTCCCTGCGGTCCGATGGGACCCTGAGGTCCGGGTACAGAAAGAGAAATCCAGTTCGTCCCATCAAAATAGTAAAATCCTTCGCTTCCATCGGTTTGGAAGATCAACAGTCCCGTAGCAGGCGTGGCAATCGCATCCCTTTGCGCTTCAGACATCCTTGGAATCAGGATCCCTTTGTCCGCACTAGATACTTCGAGCTGGGCACTCGGATCCGGTGAATTGGTTCCTATACCGGTTTGACTAAAACCGATCCCGGTGATTCCCGGGAGGAGAATGAGGAGAAGAATGTAAAGTTTTGATTTCATTGTTGAGGTAATTGAGAGAAGACGTTTGTTGAATAATCGACTTAATTTATTTGCATCAACCTGGGGTAATGTATCAAAAAGTAGCACAGGTTGACCGGTTGAGGGCATATGTATGTCTGGATATTTGACCACTTCTATGGATGTGATAATGGCTTTAAGTGGTGCATGGGCTATTTTTGGCACTATGAAGTAATTTTAGGTTTTAGCTTAAAGGTATTTTTTATATTGCACCAAATATCACAATATTATTTGGTTTGTTTATACTTACCTTAGACCACCTGCTGATATTTTTTTGACAGATGACATTTGACGGACTTCTGCCACAGATCCGGCTATTATGGGACCAGGATACCTATTACTGATCAGGGCCCGGCTACGGAAGTCACATTTTCCCTGGTGGTGATTGCAACATTCCCGTAAAATTCATGACCGGAACAGACCGACACAACGGAAGACTGTCAAACCTTCAAGCCAAGCGCGTATCGTCGCGTTTTGAATATGATCAGCAACACGATGACCGTACCGGTTATACCTCCTATCACTGACACGTTATTGGGCAGACGGAAACCTTCCGGCGCGATCAGTATATACGTGAAGGATACGGCCGTCATAAACAGGGCAGGGATGAGGGCCACCCAATAGTTTTTACTTTCCTGCAACAGATAGACCGTCACCATCCACAGCGTGATGGCCGCAATGGTTTGATTGGCCCACGCAAAATACCTCCACAACGCGCTAAAATCCATAAGCGTCAAAGCGTACCCAATGCCCAGAAGAGGAATACTGACCAGCAGGCGGTGTCCTATTTTGCCCTGTTTCCAGTTGAAAAAGTCAGCAATGATGATTCTCGCTCCCCGGAAGGCGGTATCTCCCGAAGTAATCGGAGCCACCACGACACCCAACGTCACCAGGATGATTCCCAGACCTCCCAACATACCCGTTGACACAGCATTGACCACAAACGCGGCATTCCCACTTTCAGCGACCATGATCTCATTGAGGTCTGACACTCCTCCAAAGAAACTCATCGCGACTGCAGCCCAGATCATCGCCACCACTGCTTCGGTGATCATGGCTCCGTAAAATATCCGGCGTCCTTGTTTTTCGTTGGTAATACAGCGGGCCATCAAAGGGGATTGGGTCGCATGAAACCCTGAGACCGCCCCACAGGCGATGGTGATAAACAACATGGGAAATATCGGAAAGTCGGAACCTCCGTGGTGCATATTCCGCAGATTGGCCAGAGTCAATTCCGGTACGGATACGCCGTGCCACATGATGACGACAAATACCAGTACAGCCATAAGTAATAAGGCCAGCCCGAAAACGGGGTACAATTTTCCTATGATTTTATCTACCGGCAACATGGTCGCCAGTATGTAATAGGCTAATATCAATAGCGTCCAAAATTGAACCGTAAAAATGCTGCTCACCTGCCCGTCCCCCAGGGTCAGATCACTCATCAACTTGGCCGGGCCCGCGATAAACACCGCACCCACCAGAATCAGAACCGTCACTGTGAATACCATAGTAAACTTACGAGCGCCTTCCCCGAGATACTTTCCGGTAATTTCGGGTAACGTTTTGCCTTTATTCCGCAACGAAAGCATTCCGGAAAAATAGTCGTGCACGCCACCTCCTATCAAGGATCCCAGAACGATCCAGATAAAGGCCACCGGTCCCCACATCGCCCCTGCGATTGCCCCGAATATCGGCCCCAGTCCAGCGATATTCAAAAACTGGATCAAAAACACCTTCCACCAGGGCAGGGCGACATAATCCACTCCATCCGCCATGGCTATAGCGGGCGTTTCCCTGTTTGGGTCCGCGCCAAATACCTTCTCTACATATCTGGAATAGAAATAGTATCCAATCGCCAGGATTGCCAGGCAGACAAAAAAAGTGTACATGTAATTATATTATAGCGTCACACAATAAGCACCTCACTCTCTTAGATAAGTTTGAGACTACCACGATCAAAAAAGTAAATTTAGCATTTCCTGAAACTTTCCGGTAAGGTTCCCATCAAATATAGTATAAATTCTCTGGCTTAAATTTCCGCACACTAGTGCTTGGTCAAGTTTCGAATGAGGGATAAAGTCGT
>CALEIL010000435.1 GCA_937876435.1 uncultured Bacteroidota bacterium | reverse complement strand
ACTGTCGATTGTTCCAGGACAATGTATAAGCCAGCCAGCCCGTAGTCCGTCCGTATTTTTTCTGAAACAAAAATTCAGTTCCGTACGACCAGCCATGACCCTGGGTAATTTTGTCCTGCCAGTCCGAGGAGGACACCGGATCAATAATAAAGCTCACCCCGGGCTTGTACGACAACACGTGATCCATTTCCTTATAATATGCTTCGATTGATAGTTCAAACTCCTTCCACAGGGTTCTCGCTCCTCCGATAGCTGCCTGCCAGCTCGACTGTGGCCGGATCCTTCCTGTACTCGGCACCCATAAGTCGGTCGGCAAACTGAACGCTTCGCTTGTCAACAAATTGATGTATTGAGCCATAGAGGCATAGGATGCTTTCAATGACCAATCTCCCTGAAATTTGTACCGCATGCTCCCGCGTGGCTGCAGAGAATGATAAAATTTCCGATTCGTCTGGAAAGTTGAGTAGTGTAGACCGGCATTGATTTTCAGAGCCCCGAATTCCATATCATCTTCCAGATACACGGCTCCTTCAAGGGAGCGCAAATGATCCTGATTGAAGTCCCTGTTATCCTTTTCTCCCCCGATTTCATAACGGTAGGTCAGAGCGCCGGGGCTGTAAGTGTGGTGCGTCAGGCCGAGTCCCATCTTAAGGGAATGCCGGCTATCCGGAGCGTAATCCATCGAATACTTAAATCCCAGGTCTTCGATACCGGAAAAATATAAAGAGTTGAATGATTCCCGGTCTTCACCATCCGCGCCGGTGTAAGTAATATCATTGTTCAATCTGTACCTGGAATAGATCGCGGTGGTATTGGCAAACAATTTGGGTGCTAACCTGTGATTCCAGTTCAACGACCCCAGATAATTCCCCCATTTGATGTAGGCATTGGTATGATTGGACACGTCTTTATACTTCGCCCCGTACTGATCGGCTCCGTAATACCCGCTGAATACCAATCGGTGCCTGTCATTGAACTTATGATTGGCCTTGAGATTGATATCATGAAAAAATGCCGTAGGAATTACTTTATCCTTTTCATCTTTCTGAGCCAGCTTCGCGATAGGTCGTCCTATGATATCGATGTAAGATCTGCGGATGGAAACCAGAATTGAACTTTTTTCCTTCACTATGGGACCTTCCAGCAGGAGTTTTGAAGATACCAATCCGATCTGGCCCGATCCATGAAAATCATTGAGGTGGCCGTCTCTCATATTGACCTCTACGACCGAGGACAAGCGACCACCGAAGCGAGCCGGAAATCCCCCTTTGGTAATACTCACGCTTTTGATCGCGTCTGGATTGAACGAACTAAATATGCCGAGCACGTGGGTCGGATTATAAATCGGAACACCATCTACCAGGATCAGATTCTGGTCAATACTACCGCCACGCACGTAGATACCGGAAGTCCCTTCCGCACCGCTTTGTACACCGGGCATGAGCTGCAACGTCTTAAGCACGTCGGTTTCCCCGAGTAACGCGGGCAGTTTTTGGATCTGTTCTACCGGAATGTCGTTTCGGCTCATCTGGCTCTCTTCCTCTATTCGCCGGACCCGGTCTGCCCTGACCTCTATTGTTTCCAGTTGGACGGCACTGGAAAGTCGGATATCCATGCTTATATTTTTGGTCGAACTCCAGCTTATCGTATCTCTTTGGTAGCCTACGTAGCTATAAACCAGGTTCCCCTCCCCCACAGGTATCGTCAGGCTGTAAAACCCAAATTCATTGGTCGCGGTTCCTTTCTGCGATCCTGTTTCATATATGGTCGCACCGATCAGTTTCTCTCCTGAACCGCTTTCTTCTACATATCCACTGATGGTTATGTTTTGAGAATAGACCGTGGTAACTAGTAAAATGAAAATCGGTACGCTTAGAAATTTCAATTGAAATGGATTATCACAAAGATGGGAACCGGACATAGTTTAAAGGGTTGCAGAAAATTAATGACATTAAAACGTAATTAAGAGTCAAAGTGTCCCCTTTTGATTGAATATTCGTTTGTGAGTGGGGGAAGTTCGCGAAGCAGGACTCCCGTAAATCGAAACTTCCCTAAACCAGAACTCCCACAAACCCCCTCTTGGAAGAGGGGGCTTCCGATTTCTTTGGCTCTGCTCTTAGCTGCGGATATTTCAGGTGGATAAGGGATAAGATAAACGTTATGTCAGGATAAATGCTCCCGGCGTTATCTCTTCGTCACTACCGGTTCATACACATGATCATAAATCAGTCGTGAAATGGCAGACATTGTTTCGTCTGCTTTTTCCATATCAACGACGTTTTTGGATAATAATATGAGGATGTACCGCTGTCCATCCGGCAGGTAAACAATGCCTGAATCGTGGTGTACGCCGGTAATCCATCCCGTTTTGTGGGCAACTCGTACATCCTCAGGCAGATGGGCGGGAATAAGACTGTTAAATTCCTGGCCGAGTAAAATGTCGATCATCGCCTGACTGCTGGTAGAATCTACAATCCTGTAATTAGCCAGATTTTCATAAATCATCATGAGATCGTGCGCAGTAGTGGTATTGCTGAGTCCGGCTTCGTACGCCTTTATGTCTTCCACACCCCGCAACACCTGAATATCCTTTGCCCCCAGCTCCCGCATAGACTTCGTCACGTTCTGAGCCCCGAGATAATCGATGAGAATATTGGTGGCGAGGTTGCTGCTTCGGGTGATCATCCGTTGAATCAATTCGCCCCAGGGGATCTTCTGGCCGACAAGTTGGTACAAATCAGGATCGCCATCGTCATCCGGTGTCAAAGCGAACTCACTACTATCCACTATGCTGAAAAATCGATTGTAAATCTGAATAGAGTCGGTTAGCTTTTGATCGCTTTGATTCATGTATTTGAATGCCTCTATCATCACAGGTGTTTTCATAGTACTCGCGGCGTGAAATGTTTCATTTTCATTAATGAGCAATTTTTCCCCCGTGTCGAGATTCAGATAGGCTACCGCAAAATCCCCGTTCAGGGTATCGATCAATAGGCCGATATTGTGGTGGATGGATATGGGAGGGTTTTCCTGATTGCAGGACAAAACCATCATACTGAACAAAAGAAAAATATTGGAATATATATATCGTCGTTTCATGGTTGACTCATTTTGGTCGTGATGTCAAACTCATCACCCTTCCAGTTGACTTCGCATACTAAACGAGAAATTTCGCTCCGGGTATATTGACAAGTTAATAATACAAATAAAATATTGATCCAATAACATTTGCCATTATTACACTCCTGTAGATGTTACTCCGCAGGGCAAAAATTCACTATCTAAGTTTCTGGCAGGCGTTCAAATATCCCCTTGAACCGGCCGCAATACGATCTCCTCCATCACAGTATTGGGATCCAGATGGATGGCTGAATGGACAATGTGAGCCACATTGCGGACATCCATAAATCGATCCTGCGGAAGATTTACACCATCCCAACTTTCGGTCCAGGTTGCCCCAGGCAGAATATTTGTAACCCGAATTCCGTATTTGCGAACCTCTTCCCGCAATGTTTTGCCAAAGCCGTGAAGCGCGTGCTTGGAAATCGCATAACTCCCCCCGTTGGGATACGCCTGTATGCTGGCTACGGAACACATATTGATGATATGACCCGATTTCCTCCCGATCATGGAAGGAAGTATCGATTTGGTGAGAAAATACGCGCTGTCCAGATTAGTTTGCATGATACGGTCATAAGTCTCTTCTGTTTCATCCATGATATTTCCCGGGACAAAAATGCCAGCATTATTGATCAAAACATCGATGCGACCAAATTCCTTCAGAACCATTCCGGCAAACGTAGAAAGTGCGTTCCGATCCCGTACATCCAATGCCATGGTGATCACCTTGCTTTCGGAACTTGATGCTGACAATCCCTCTTTCAGCGAGTGTAAACCCTCTTCCGACCGGGCGCACAGGGCGAGGTCATACCCCTCCCCCGCCAGATTTTCTGCAATAGCCCTCCCAATTCCTTTTGAAGCCCCCGTAATAACAACGACCATTTTCCGTTTTTTATAGATTCTACTATTTGTGTATGGCCAAATATAGATTAATTTATCATATTTACACCCGATGATCAAGTCCTTACTATTTCATACAGGCCGGTACATTATGATGCTGGCAGCTACTCTTCGAAAACCTGCCAATTTCCGCATGTATTGGAAGGAAACCGTCCGGCAGATGTATGATATTGGGGTAGGCTCTGTCACCATCGTGGTCCTCATTTCCATTTTTATCGGAGCGGTATCAGCCGTGCAGTTCAACTATCAGATTGGTGGTTCATTTATCCCAAAATATTATATCGGATATATCGTCAGGGACATGACCATTATCGAACTTGCTCCGACGTTCACGGGACTGGTTTTGGCGGGTAAGGTAGGATCCAATATGGCTTCGGAAATAGGTGGTATGCGCCAGAAAGAACACATCGATGCGATGGAAGTCATGGGTGTGAATACAGCAAGTTACCTCATCATGCCCAAGATTATCGCGGCGGTCCTGATTATCCCCATACTGGTATGTATCGGGGCATTCGTCAGTATCGTCGGAGGGTACATCGCTTCTGTTCCTTTTGGCGACCTGACCAATCTCGATTATATCAAAGGATTGCGTTCTTTCTTCGAACCGTTCAATGTGGTGATGATGCTGGTAAAAGCTTTTGTATTCGCCTTTATCCTGACCTCCGTCTCCTGTTACCAGGGGTATTTCGTGGAAGGAGGATCCATCGAACTGGGAAAAGCCAGTACCAACGCGGTAGTGATCAGCGACGTGATGATCTTGCTGGCGGATTATATCATCGTTTTGATACTCACCTCGTGATGCGGTCAAATAAAATCGAATGCTGTGATACGGTGTGAACATATATACAAAAGCTTTGATGAGAAAGAGGTATTGAAAGATATCTCCATCACTTTCGAATCCGGAAAGAATAATCTGATTATCGGAAAAAGTGGGGCAGGTAAAACCGTTCTACTCAAGATTCTGGTAGGTTTGATGAAACCCACTTCCGGTGAAATCTGGTACAAGGACACCAATTTTACCACGCTCCGGCCGAAGGAGCTTCAAAAATTGCGCAACGAGGTGGGAATGCTTTTCCAGGGGTCGGCTCTGTTTGACTCCATGACCGTGGAGGAAAATATCAGATTTCCCATGGATATGTTTACGCACAAAACCAGAAAGGAAAAGGAAATGCGGGTGGATTATTGCCTGGAAAGAGTAAATCTGGCTGGTATAAATGATCAATTTCCATCTGAAATTTCGGGTGGTATGCAAAAAAGGGTGGGGATTGCCCGATCTATCGTAATGGAACCTAAATATCTGTTCTGTGATGAACCCAATTCAGGTCTTGACCCCAAAACGTCGATCGTGATTGACGAACTCATCAGCAATATCACCTACGATGACAATATTACCACCATCATCAATACTCATGATATGAATTCCGTTCTCGAAATCGGGGACCACATCAATCTCCTTCACGATGGCTTTCTAGCCTGGCAAGGAACCAAATCCGAAGTCCTCACCTCGCAAAATCCAGAACTTGTTGACTTTATCTTCGCATCTCCCTTTCTGAAAAAATTGCGGGACCAGACCCTGAGATCCAAATAATTTCAGGGTATCACCGGATCCAGGAGTTTCTGGTGTTCATTACAGCCCCGGGATGATGCCGGGGTTTCGACTTTTTTAGAATAAAAACAGGATTCCTGGATCATCGTAACTTTCCCTGGAATGATCATCCCTTTTTCCCGATTTCGATCATTCCGATGCCTACCTTAGGGCACTCACCCCATCCCATCAATCATACCACACCAACAGATTTCCTAACGGTCATCAAACCGGGACGATAATCTCCTGATCGAAGTCAAAACAAGATATTCCTTGACTTTGCCTCATCCATATTCCAGTCCCACAATATTACGCCAGATCCTTCCCGTGAAGGATCACGGGGAACTCATTGGACCCGGTGCTAATCTCCTATTATGACCTTCTACGTATTCGCATAATCCAGGCTCTGCTGTACAAACTCGGTTAGTTTTTTACCGCTGAGCATATTCTGATTGAGTAGCGCCAGGTTGTACAGATATTTGGTAAAGTCCACTTTTTTCTCTTCGCTCCTCATATTATTGAGCTTTTGAGCGATCAGCGGATGATTTCCATTGATCACGACCTGATGCATGCCCAATTCCTGGCCCGGAATCTGGCCGGATTGAAGGCGTTGCATATCTTCCATCCGACGCATAAATTCAGGCTTCACGATCTGTACGGGTGATGAATCTACAGGAAGTGCTCTTATTTGCAATTGATGCGCGTCCACACCGGTTACGTCCTGAAACAGGCTCTTGATCTTTTCCTGCTCTTTTTCACTGAGTGCGGTCTCCTTCTCCTCATCTTTCGCGACCAACTGATCTACGGTTTCACTATCCACCCTTACGAAGCGGATTTTATCCCATTTGTATTCGAGTGTCTGTACGAAGTGATTGTCCAGAACCTGGTCGAGCAACAACACGTCGTAACCGTAATTCTGAGCAGCAGTGATGTAGCTGTCCTGAGCATCCTTGTGGAAGGTATAAATAGCCACCCGAACGCCGTTTTTATCGGTCTGATTGTCTTTGATCTTCTCCAGATATTCATCTATCGTCGAAAATTCATTCTCCGTGTTTTTGAGCAGTGCGGTATCTTTCACCCGATCGTAAAACTTCTCATCGCTGATCATACCGTACTTGATAAATACACCGATATCCTCCCATTTATTCTCAAACTGCTTCCGATCCTCATTAAATAGCTCTTTCAGCTTATCCGCTACTTTTTTGGTGATATAGCCGGTTATCTTTTTCACGTTCCGATCGCTCTGTAATGCACTACGGGACACATTGAGCGGAATATCCGGGGAATCGATCACACCATGAAGCAGTGTCAAAAATTCAGGAACGATCTCTTTTACCTCATCCGTCACGTAGACCTGGTTGGAATACAGGTGGATCTTATTTTTTTGAACCTCGAGTTGATTCCGGATTTTGGGGAAATACAATACACCGGTCAGATTAAAAGGAAAATCGATATTGAGGTGAATCCAAAACAACGGTTGATCGCTGTAGGGATACAATTCATCATAGAAATCCAGGTAATCCTGATCGGTCAGGTCGGTAGGATTCTTTTTCCAGAGAGGATGGGTATTGTTGATGATATTGGGGACCTCCACTGTTTTGACTTCAGCGTCGTCATCTTCCGGTTCACCATTCTCCGAGGTCTCAGATTCTACAGGAACTTCTTTGGTACCAAACTGGATGGGAACGGGTAAAAACTTACAGTATTTGTCAAGCAGGTCGGCTATCGTGCTTTTTTCGAGGTATTCTTCATCCTCGCCTTCGATGTACAGGATGATGTCCGTACCGATTTGATCACGTGTGGCGTCTTCCAGCGTATACTCCGGATCACCTTCACAGGTCCATTTCACGGCCTGAGCTCCCTCCTGCCATGATTTTGTGATAACCTCCACTTTGCGGGCCACCATAAAGGACGAGTAAAATCCCAATCCAAAATGACCTATGATCCCGCTGCCTTCGTCTTTGTATTTTTCAAGGAAATCATTGGCACTGGAAAGCGCCATCTGATTCAGATATTTCTTTACTTCCTCTTCTGTCATACCCAGGCCCTGATCCGAGATAGTCAGTGTCTTTTTGTCAGTGTCGATCGAAATACTGATCTGCAGGTTCTCGGTTGATCCTTTGTATTCTCCTTTACGTCCCAGCGTTTTAAGTTTCTGGATAGCGTCTACTGCGTTGGAAACCAGCTCTCGCAAGAAGATGTCCTGGTCAGAATACAGAAATTGCTTGATGATGGGAAAAATATTCTCCGACTGTACCGAAATTTGTCCTTTATTCATAGATCTAATTTTTTTGAGTTTCCTGGTAAAGTTCAAATTATGTGCCATCGCATTTTATCTGACAAAATGTCAAATAAATATTTTTTTCTATCATAAAATAAAAGTCAATAATATATAGTTATAGCTACGTAAACGAGATCGTATTTCTTATGCGATTACTTTACTCATGGTCTAGACCGGTTCTTACATAGGGGGATTTTTTCGAACCGGTCTTTTTTTCACTCTTCTCCCAATCATTTAATATTTACTCATATTTGCGCCGTACAATGCTTTTCGTGTCGACATTTTGGACGAGGTGATTTCCGATTCTTTGCCCTGCCCAAGTGGTAAAGCAAAATGTGGTAGATTCCCCATCAAAAATTTTAATTGATCTAAAATTTCAAATGCTTCACCGTCAGGGAATGGTTGATTAGTTGTCTGAGGCTATCGATCCCGATGGATAAATGGAGTTCGACAAAGGTATCCGTGACGATTCTATCGCTTTCTTCCGTTTTTACGCCATCAGGCAACATAGGAATGTCCGACACGAGCAGCAATGCCCCAGCAGGCATATGATTTTTGAACGCGGCTGTAAAGATCGTCGCCGTTTCCATATCGATGGCCATCACCCGCAGAGTACGCAGATAATCTTTAATGTCTTCGCGGTGTTCCCATACCCTTTTGTTGGTGGTATAAACTGTTCCAGTCCAGTAATCCTGGCTGTAGTCCCGGATCGTGGTCGAAATTGCTTTTTGTAAGGCAAAAGCCGGTAATGCCGGAACTTCTGGCGGTAGATAATCGTCCGATGTTCCCTCCCCCCGGATGGCAGCTATGGGAAGGATAAGATCGCCCACTTTGTTGGTGTGGGTCTTCAAACCACCGCATTTACCCAGAAAGAGAACGGCCTGGGGTTGAACGATGCTGAGAAGGTCAATGATAGTTCCGGCGTTGGGGCTTCCCATGCCAAAATTGATAATGCTTATATTATCATGCGTCGCAGATGGCATAGCCCGGTCTTTGCCCCGAATTTCACATCCAAACCACTGCGCAAATAACTCGACATACAATTTGAAATTGGTCAACAAAATATACTGGCCGTATTCCTCTGGCCTTGTACCGGTATAACGGGGTAACCAGTCGGTGACGATATCCTTCTTCGTTTTCATCAGAACATAATATTTAGATCAAAGTAATCAAAAGTTTCCTATTTTTGCAGGAAACATAGGAACTAGTGCACCAAGAACTAAATTCCTAACACTATTGACGGATTCTTTTTCGCCATA
>CALEIL010000434.1 GCA_937876435.1 uncultured Bacteroidota bacterium | reverse complement strand
TGCCCACGGCCTTGCCTTTCCGTATCGGCAATGGCTCTTTGCCCGGACGGAGGTCTTTTTTCCGGACATTCATCCGAATTCCACCTACTTCCAGTTCGACCTTATTCTTCTGAATAGAGACAATTTTCCCGGAAATATTGCCATCCTTGTATTTCACATAATCACCTTCCTTCAGATCCTCAAAAAATCTATCGGGGATCTTTTCCAACCTGACCGCATTTTGATCGAGTTTCTGAATCTCTCCCGACAACGATTCCTGCTCGTCCCGGATCTTTTCTTCCATTTTCCTGGCTTTGACCAGTGCGCCTTCCTGCTCCAATTCCCGGATCTTTTCTCGCAACCATTTGCGGTCGGTCTCGTGCTGATTGAGTTTTTCCTGCTTGACCTTCTTTTTCCATTTCAGCCGCTGAAAAGCCAGTTCTTCTGACAAGGTCTTGTTGCTCTTCATCAGCTGATCGAGCTGTTGTTGGTTCCGCTCCAGTTCTTTTTCTTTTTTCTGAAGCTGGTTTTTCTCATTTTCGAGATTCACCAGCATTTCTTCGATGGCCCATTTGTTTTTACCAGCTTTGTTCCTGGCATAGCGGATGATCGATTGGGGCAATCCGGATTTGCGGGCAATCTCAAATGCAAACGAACTTCCTGGTTTCCCCGGTAAAAAGCGGTAGGTCGGTTCCAGATTTTTCTTATCAAAACTCATCGCCGCGTTGCCGATCCGGGGATGTTTGTCGGCGAACATTTTCAAGTTGAAATAATGCGTGGTCACCACACCCCATACGCCCTTATCCGCCAATTCCTTTAGGACGGCCTCCGAAATCGCTCCACCGTATTGCGGATCGGTCCCACTCCCCAGTTCGTCCATAAACACCAGCGACCGGTTGTCCGCCATACCCAGGAACTCTCTCATATTCCGCAAATGGGAACTATACGTACTCAGGTCTTCCTCCAGGGACTGCTGATCTCCGATATCGGCAAAGAAACCCTGAAACATTCCAGATACCGATTCCGGACTGACGGGGATTAGAAAACCGCACTGCAACATCATTTGATTCAGGGCTACTGCCTTGAGCAGTACGGATTTACCCCCGGCATTGGGGCCCGACACCAGGATCAGACTTCTCGCTTTATCCAACGTAAGGTCAAATGGAATAACCTTTTTCCCGACCTTTTCATGATGAATTTTCAACAAAGGATGATAGGCCTGCTTCCAGTCCAGACCAGGATAGGGTCGCACTTCGGGTAACTGCCCATCGAGCAGAATGGCCATTTCGGCTTTGGCGTTCCACACGTCGTAAGCGGAGAGAATCAGAAATGCCTCCCTGATCTCAAATCTCAACCGTCTGATATCGGAACTGATCGTCTGTATCAATCTGTTGATTTCCTGACGTATATCGCTTCTTATCTCAGCTACCAGATGGTACAAAGGAGACATTTCATCCGGCTCGATATATACCGTTTGGCCAGTGGACGATTCATCCTGAATCAATCCTTTGAGGGCTCTTTTATTTTCCGCTGCCACACAAAGAACCAATTTGCCGTTTTTATAACTTTCGTAGGGCTCTGTCAACAAATTCCGGTTTTTATAGCGGAGTAAGACTTCCTGAAATGCCGAACTGATATTTCGTTCCTGGCTTTTGAGCTGTTTAAACAATCGCTGAAGGGCGGGTGAAGCATCTTCCCTGACCTCACCGTCCGGATAAAATATCCGATCAAGGTCTTGCTTTAATTGGGAAATCGATGGATCGATTCGTGAGAAATAATGCTCGTAGAGAGGAGAACCTTTGACTTCCTTGAGCTCTGACCATTGGTTCAACGCATAAACTTCATCGAGTACCTGGCGAATTTTCAGGACCGCTTCCAAATCCAGGTTATAATTCCCAATTCTAACCATCGTCAGGTGTGGTCCGATATCGTCATAAGTGCCGGGCTTATGTGTCACCCCTGCACGTTTCCACTCAGTCAGGATTTGGATCGTATTCAATTCTGACCGCCACAATCTGAAGTCGCTATACGGAAAGGATTGCAGGATATGCCGGCGGGCCAACGGACCTCTGGTGTAATCCGCGGCAAGCGTAATTATCTGATCAAATTCAATGTCCGTGAAGTAAGTATTCGGATAAATGGTCATCATGGCTATTATAACGCAAAGATAAGGCCTGGTGTTGATATTTTAAAATACTTCCAAACCCGGTATCTTCAACTTCTTCCGGCCAAACCCCAGGTTCAGGGAGTTTTTATGCGTTCCCGTCCCCAATCGATTGTACCCACTTAAAAAAATAATGTACTTTTGTGTCGCCTGACTAGTGCTCTGACAGGATAAAGATTTAAGAAGCATTCGAGGATATTTTGAGTCAGGTCAAGGCGCTTCGAATGAGTATAGCCGGGGT
>CALEIL010000433.1 GCA_937876435.1 uncultured Bacteroidota bacterium | reverse complement strand
CACAGGAGATGAAACATATTTGAATATGGTCCGACAACGAGCTGGGCTGCCGTTGTATGGAACAGCCGAGTACCCTTCGGATTTATATCCAACATTTGCGTTGGCTGTTGAACATGAGAGAAGAGTGGAACTCGCTTTTGAGTTTCATCGGTTTTTTGATCTGGTCAGGACGGGTAGAGCCATTGAAGTAATGCAATCCAAAGGTTATGAGAAAATTAGCAGTGATCGATTATTGTGGCCGGTTCCTCAGAATGCGATTGATGTCAACCCCCGATTAACCCAAAACCCCGGCTATTAATTGAATGGTTGGCGGATAGGCCAAAGAGGAGAGTGGAATTAGATGGGAATGCTGCCTCTTCAGGTTGGAAGCAAGCGCATGGTTAGTTATTAAATTACATATGGTTTTTAAAAATATGCGTAGTAATTTTATTCTGTTTTTTATTATTTTTCTTTGTGGTAATGTTCATGCCCAAAAGGAATTGGAAACCTTGTTTCTCTCCTGGCGAGAAGACCCTACCTCTACGATGTCCATAAATTGGCATACTGTGGAAAGTATGTCCAATGATTCTATATATTATAGGATGAAAGGAGATAGTGTCTGGATCAGCAGACCATCGGAAAAGAAGCACTTTCCGTTCTCAGAACGGTTGGTGTACAACGTGAACTTAAGCCATCTGAACGCAGATGCTCAATATGAATTTAAAGTTGGTCCCCTTAAAGAGATATACTGGTTTGAAACCATGCCCACTGAGATACAGGATAAGTCTGTGGTTTTTGCTATTGGGGGCGATACTTACGACCGGGATCTCAATGCACCGCGGCATATGTGGATGGAAAGAATGAATCGCGCTGCCCTGGATTATAATCCTGATTTTATAGTATGGGGAGGGGACCTGGCTTATGCTGACGGGAGGGAAGATCAGATTTGGCGATGGTATGGTTGGTTTGAGGCCGTCCGGAATTCACTTATCCGGCCGGATGGCAAAGTAATTCCGATCATAGTGGCGATCGGAAATCACGAGGTGAATACCAGTTATTATGAATGGGGAGCTGATTACGAAGATAGCGATGCCCAAAGAACCAGATCCGCCCCTTATTTTTATTCGCTGTTTGATTTTCCCGGCCAACCCGGTTACAACGTACTAGATTTTTCAGATTATTTGAGTTTAATCATTCTTGATTCAGACCACACGAATCCTATTTCCGGAAAACAGACCCAGTGGCTGGCAAAAGTGTTGTCTGAAAGAACGGAGGTCGATCATGTGTTTCCGGTATATCATGTGCCCGCCTACCCTTCTACCAAAAGTGATATGAATCAACGATCCACTAAACGCGTTCGGGAATACTGGTCGTCGTTATTCGATCAGTACAATCTTCCCTATGCTTTTGAGCACCACGATCATGCCTACAAAAGAACCTTCCCTATCCGGAATGAGCAAATTGATCCGGATGGGGTTATATATCTCGGAGATGGTGGATGGGGTACCAAGGTGCGGGAGGTCAAACATGTGGATACCACCTGGTACCTGGAGAAGACCGAAAGAGTGAGGTATGCTTTAATGGTTTCTTTATACCGGGATCAGACGCATTTGCTGGCTATAGATGAATATGGCAATACCGTGGATGAATATCCGGTAATTTTTGACAGACCCCATGAGCAGATTCAGACCAATGCAGGAATGCTTCCCGACGGGGGCGTAACGATAAGTGCTGAATTTGCACAACGGGCAGGTACGGTTTATTTTGATTCCTATTATCCCGGGTTTACCGCCGGTGGATATGGCTGGTTCGAAACGAAGGAGGAGCCTGCTAGCCTCAAATGGACTGTTCCAGTACAGGAGTCAGGGAAATACCTGGTCCGGTTGCGGTATTCCAATATGATCAATAGGATTTCATCTTCAATGTATATTAACGGGGAAACACATCCGGTTAACCTGAGTTTTGACAATACAAGTACCCGATATGAATGGGCTGAAACCGATTTTATTCAAGTCAATTTGATGAAAGGATTGAACGAACTAAGGTTTGAATGCGCCAATGTCACTGAATTCTTTATTGATGGTATAGAAGTAGTTCCTTTTCGTTAATTTTTGAGGGTTGGAATATTCTACTGTAAATTTTCGTACCCCGACTCATTGCGTGTCAAGCCCTGCCTCCCAGGTATGTCATTCCGATTCCGGCTCCGGTCGGGGGAGTAATCTCCTATTCTCTTTTAGACCCCTAACCTGGTCAAAAGCCAGAGGCATGTGATTTGACAGAAACTTTCTCGTGAAATTTTATGAAACGCAGATGGTTACTGGGTCTGTCGAACTAGACATAAATCTGTTACCAGCAGCGGAGGGTGCGCTGATTTTTAAGAATATTTTTACATTTCCTCGTTCAATCTCGCTGATCCTGCCTTCGGCAGTCGCTATGGTAAATGGATAAGTGCTTATTTTAAGAGCCAAAAAAGCTGATTTCTTGTAAAATGTAGAGCAGTGATTAATATCTTGCTCTTCCAACTTCCAGAAGCCATTATCGAAACTTGAGAGAGGCCGCACGGGCCATCGCCATTCGCAGCCAGATAGCCATGTGGGCAGGCGAGACAGATGCGGCCGTGGATGATGTGGACACGCTGTGGCGGGCCGGTGGCCTGCTGGGTGATCAGCCTAAAGCCGAAGAAGACTGGCCGCAGGACGAACCAGAAGCACAGCTAGGGGCTGTGAGTGAACACTTTGACCGACTGCCTAGCCTGGGCTCGCATTCAAG
>CALEIL010000432.1 GCA_937876435.1 uncultured Bacteroidota bacterium | reverse complement strand
GTCCTCTTTTGGTCAGTCAGTACCGCATTACTGCCCCAAATCCATTAAATTTTTCCAGTTCCCCGGCTGGTAAAAACACGACATCGCCTCCATAATTCATATTTTCCTCGATCAATTCATCGTAAATATCATCGATGATTTCTTTTCCGTTTTCAGCCTCTCCGTCGACCAGGACGATTCTGTCGTTTTGGATGATCACTGGTTGGAAATGCCCTTGTTCTATAAATAGGGTCTGGACCCTGCCTTCTTTGATCGCCTGATAAATGTCGTTCAAGTCGCTCAGAAACTTATTTTGACTAACGGCCTGCATCAATTCGGCCTTCCTGGCATCGTTCATTTTTTTTGTCCGTTCCTTCATAATTTTCCAGGCTTCTGAAACGATGGCCTGCCCGGTTTCGTCCAGCCGATTCATATTGAGAAAAGTGTCCAAAATCGTCTCTTTTTGGTCCGCGACCTGGAGGTATTCAGGATAATTGCTTTCTTCGGTACAGATGAGGACGGGTAAGGGATTAGCTTTTCGAACCTTGTTCATTTCCTTATCGACGATATTGAAAAATTCAGCCCTGAGCCGGTTGCGTCTGTTGGAAATCGATTCTTCTTCTTTGCTCGTGACGTAGTATTGTTCGTTTTCGATGGGGAAATTTTCTGATACTTCCCGTACAAGCTTATCGTTCGAAGCTTCCAGAAGCCTGACCTTTTGTCTGCTGAGAACCAAAACGTAGTACCTGGTATTCAAATGAATAGCACGGATCAAATCCCTGGTTGCGAAGGATTGATCGATCACCACCCGGTTTTCTACCGGTACGGGCATGCGAATGAATCGGGAGATATCCTGGTTCAGGAATAACGCGAGGCTTTCCAGATTTTGATTGTGATCGATCGTCGATGCCAGATCTTCCAGTCGTTCCATTAATTTCCTCGCAAATTTCTTTTCTGTCTCTGCATAAAGCCGATTCTCAGTTTCCTTTATTAGATTTTTTAGAACCAGGGCATCTTTTTCATTGTCAGGCCTGGTCCTGTGGGTATTCAAAATGATAGTTATACAAACCTCGGAAGTGATTGCTTTGAGTTCTTTGAGTTCTTTGAGTTGTGTATTCATAGCCACTTTATATATTGTGATCAATATTTTGAACGCGGTGAGCTTACCTTTTTTACTCCCCACAGCAGGCGATGTTTGTGAAAGTTCCACAGGGGTGGGAATTTATGGAGCTTTGAGGAGTATGGGGTGGGAGTCTGGTGTACCGGAGCATCCTTTTTGGCTCTGTGCCTTCCTGCACTACAGTACCGGAAGTGGTATCGTTCCGAACATATTCCGCAATCCGGCGTGTTGCTCTGGGATATCCGGGAGAGGCCTGGAAAATACTCCTTTAGTAAAAGATTGATATAAACTATATCTACGCATTTAAGAATCAATCTTCTGGCAGGTCCTCCTAATTGGATTTCTACAAGGTAAGATTGAAGATTTGTCAAACCTCACCCCCTCTGTTCAAAAATACCTGGTAAGTTCGACCCGATATCAAGTTACAAATTTTCTAACAGACTTTCAATACAAAAACGTGATTTCCGGATGAAGTATTGGGCAGGTGATTATTAATAGTTGGACCATCTTGGATTTAGACTGGAGAAACGGGAACCGTTTTGGAGGATTGTTAAATTTGCAAATATGAATTAATTTAGCTGGAGAGTTTGCGTCTCAATGCTTGTCCAGCAGCGAGTTTTTCCATACTGTTTGACTGAATGCGGAAGGGGATTTAGGGCTTTTTTATTGTAAGTACGGAATATTCCCTACTTTTGCGCCCTTGAATATGAGAAGGACACCAACAACCTATAACTATCCCCTGTCTGTGGGTACGCCGCCCTGAATCATCGGATTCACTCGTATAGTGCGTATATGATCATTAAATTTTATTGGAACAACGTAAACAAGTGGAAAATCCATTTGCATCTCAATTTCTATGAAAAAATATTTGAACCTATTTGATTTTAGTCAGAAAGTCAACTACAGAACCGAAGTATTGTCAGGTCTAACCGTAGCTATGGCACTGGTCCCGGAAGCGGTAGCTTTTGCGCTGATAGCTGGGTTGTCACCCCTGACCGGGTTGTATGCGGCGTTTATGATGGGATTGGTTACCTCTATTCTGGGAGGACGACCAGGGATGATTTCCGGAGCCACTGGGGCAGTGGCGGTCGTATTGGTATCGCTCGTCGCTTCCCACGGAGTGGAATACGTATTTGCCACGGTAGTGTTGGCCGGTCTGATGCAGGTGACTGCTGGAATAGCGCGAATGGGGAAATTCATGCGATTGGTGCCCACGCCGGTCATTCTTGGCTTCGTCAATGGCCTGGCCATCATCATCTTTATGTCCCAGTTGGACCAATTTAAGGATGAAGGCGGGCAATGGTTGACGGGACCTTCGCTGTATACGATTTTGGGTTTGGTGTTACTGACGATGGTGATTATCTGGAGGCTGCCAAAATTGACCAAAGCTGTACCTGCGTCTTTAACGGCAATTTTGGTGGTATTTGCCATAGTGATGATATTTGGTATCGACACCAGGACGGTGGGGGATATCGCCTCGATCCAGGGTGGATTCCCCCCGTTTCACATACCAGCGGTACCGTTTACCTTTGAAACCCTCGCTTTGATCTTTCCGTACGCCGCCATCGTGGCGGGAGTTGGCCTGATCGAAAGTCTGCTCACGCTCAATATTATCGATGAAATCACGGAAACCCGTGGAAGAAGCAACAAGGAAGCCTTTGCGCAGGGAACGGCCAATATACTTTCTGGTTTTTTCTCCGGAATGGGTGGCTGTGCGATGTTGGGGCAGAGCCTGATCAATATATCCAATGGGGCCCGGGCCCGGTTATCGGGTATCGTGGCTTCTGTCGCTCTGTTGATGTTTATTATGTTCGGTGCCAGCCTGGTCGAGCAGTTGCCCATGGCGGCTCTTACGGGCCTGATGATCATGGTGGCCATCGGAACGTTTGAATGGGCCAGCCTTCGTACCTTTAATCGAATGCCCCGCTCCGACATTTTTGTGATGGTGGTCGTCACGGGAGTCACCGCAGTCTTGCATAATCTGGCTTTGGCCGTCGTGATCGGGGTGATCATTGCCGCGTTGGTTTTTGCGTGGGATAACGCCAGGCGGATTCGGGCGCGAAAATCCGTAGACGAAAACGGCGTAAAGCATTATGAAATATACGGCCCTTTGTTCTTTGGATCGGTGGCGGTTTTCAATGAAAAATTTGACATCCAAAACGATCCCGATGAAATCGTGATTGACTTTAAAGAAAGCCGGGTGGTCGATATGTCCGCTATAGAGGCGCTGAACAAAATTACAGGCCGGTATTTGAAAGTCGGCAAAAAGGTCCATCTGCGACACCTCAGTCCGGATTGCCAGAAACTCCTTAAAAATGCGGACAAGATTATCGACGTCAACGTGGTAGAAGACCCTCACTATAAAGTCGTCATCGACCGGTTTTAGCCTTACGGACAGCTCTGGAGTTCCGGGAATTGTCGAAGAAGAATGATCAGACTATTGCTGGTCGTTGTGGTCCACCCACAGGAGGTCTTCGGTGTTGTAGCCGGCTTCCTCGGCTATTTCCAAATAGTTGTTTTTCACGTCCTCAGGCATATCGGGCTCCCGGGCCAGGATCCAGAGATATTTGAGGTTTTTTCCGGCAACGAGAGCGTACTGGTACTCCGGATCGATAGCGATCACGTTGTACCCCGAATAAAACGGGCCAAAAAAGGATACTTTGAGCATCGCGATATCGTCATCACCGACGAATTTGGCTTTCCCTTCGGCTTCCTTCCATTCTCCTGTTTTGGTATTATATCCCCGGTTGACCACCTGGATGGTTCCGTTCGGATTCACAGAATATTGGGCCGTCGTGTTATTGAGATTGCGTTCAAACTTAAAATCCAGCCGGGCAATTTCAAACCATTTACCGAGGTATTTTTCCTTGTCAAAGGGTTGGACCGCTTCCACGCCTTTGGGGATGGTCGAACACGAAAACAATCCCGGAATAAAGGCTATGCTCATCAGTAACATGAAATTTTTCATATAGTATCATTTTTAATATTGCAGTATGTGGTACTAAAATTTACGATCCAAAGATCCCGGGATTCTGCACTGATATCACGCCCTTTCATTCCTTCGAATTTGGTCAACGGTATCGGACCATTGCGCTAAAATGAATGTACACAAAAAATTTTAAATGGATGTTGTCAGGGGGAAAAGAATGATGAATATTTGCTGAATATCGACGATCGAAAGTCATTTTGCAGCCAATGACTCGGTATTTGTGTAAAATTTATTTCGCAACCAAAACGAAACCCTCACCAGTAAAATCAAGGCAGGAACTTCAACCAAAGGCCCTATGACTCCGGCAAAAGCCTGACCAGAGTTGAGCCCGAATACCGCGATAGCCACCGCGATGGCCAACTCAAAATTGTTTCCGGCGGCTGTAAACGCTACCGAAGTCGTTTTGTCATACTCCGCACCAGTGGCGCGGGTGACGAAAAATCCAATCATAAACATAATCGTGAAATACAGGAGCAACGGAATCGCGATTTTCACGACATCCATCGGAATTTGTACGATCAATTCCCCCTTCAGTGAAAACATGACCACAATGGTGAATAAGAGCGCCAGGAGGGTCAGCGGAGAAATGGCGGGGATGAATTTTCGATCGTACCATTCTTCACCTTTGAGACGGACCAGTACCTGCCGGCTCAGAATACCCATCGCAAATGGAATGCCCAGGTATATAGCTACGCTTTCGGCGATGAGACCGATGGATATATCGACGATGGCTCCTTCGAAACCAAAAAATGGAGGGAGCACGGTGATAAAAATCCAGGCATAAAAACTATAGGCAAAAACCTGAAAAATGCTATTTAATGCGACCAGACCAGCACCGTATTCACTGTTGCCCTCAGCCAGATCGTTCCACACCAGGACCATCGCGATGCATCGGGCCAGACCGATCAGGATCAATCCCACCATATATTCCGGGTAGTCGCTTAAGAAGGTCATGGCCAGCACAAACATCAAAACCGGACCTATAACCCAATTCAGGATCAGCGAAATGGAGAGGATTTTAACGTTTTTGAATATTTCAGGCAACAAAGAATATCTGACTTTGGCCAATGGAGGATACATCATCAATATGAGGCCGATGGCGATCGGCAAATTCGTCGTGCCCTGGTTGAAAGAGTTGAGGTGTTCTGGTAGAGAGGGGATAAAATATCCTATTCCTATGCCCACGGCCATGGCGAGAAATATCCAAAGGGTCAGGTTTTTGTCGAGAAAGTTTAATTTTTTGCCGGTCATGCGGATGGTTATTTTGGTGGTTGTATGCACCAGTAGTAATATGAAACGAATTGTTCTGAATTCAGGGGTTCCCCCCGGACTTTCCTTGTCGGAGATAGGGAGACTGTGTTTTCATGATTTTGGGAGACGGCAGGTCACCCACAGCCATGTGGGATATCGATTAGTACCCACGTCTGAGGTTTTCAGCGTAGACGTTAGGTAATACGCTCTCCTCCACCGCCCGGGCGGCTCGTTCGATGTCGTACTCAAACCGAATAAATTCCACCTGGATGCTATCCTTGATCCGGATAGAACTATTTTCGTCGATCGTTAGCAGAACGTAGCATCCCCTGGTGTCCCGGTCCTTCGGTTTTCCGACCGATCCAATGTTGATGGCGTGGCGGAAATGGTACTGTCCTTCAGTCCCAGAATTGAAGATCCTGTGATACGGTTGATGCGTGTGACCAAAACACAATATATC
>CALEIL010000431.1 GCA_937876435.1 uncultured Bacteroidota bacterium | reverse complement strand
GTTTGGAGCGTGTCTTGCGATCGGACCTTGATGTCAGCCGACGGTTGATACTCGCCTTCGAATGGCTCTACGAGCATTGAAATGTCGGCAAACTGACCGGCGCCCCCCGTCTGTTTTTTGTGCCGGTACGACACATCCACTTTCCGGGAAATGGTCTCCCTGTAGGGGATACGGGGGGGTTCTAGTTCCAGATTAACACCAAAGGACTTATCGAGGCGATATCCGATGATATCCAGATGCAACTGACCCTGCCCCTGCATGATGGTCTGATTCAATTCGGCCGATTGTTCCACGATCAGGGTGGGGTCTTCTTCCTGGATCGTCTGCAGAGCCCTGGCAAGTTTGTCGAGATCTGAAATGTTTTCCTGTACAATCGCCATCCTGTAGCGGGGTGCAGGAAATTCTATAGGTTCTATCTTTCTGGACACCCCTTTTTCGTTGAGCGTATTGTTGGTATGAGAATTCTTGAGTTTGGTCGTAGCCCCCAGATCTCCTGCTATAATGCGGGGTACTTCCTCCCTGTCTTTACCGTTGGAAACGTATATATGGTTGAAACTTTCATGAGCATCGGTATCCACATTGATGAGGGTGTCGCCCTTGGACAGGATTCCGCTGTACACTTTGAAATAAGAGACGTTTCCCACGTTGGGTTCCGAGATCGTCTTGTAGATTAAAAGCGTCGTTTTGTCCGTCGCATCGCACGACAGCTGGCCCCCGTCGACCAATGGTTGTGCCGGGCGGTCGAGGGGAGAGGGACCGATGTCATTGATAAATCCCATAATCCGTCCGCTTCCCATATTACGGACAGCACTCGCAATAAAAACCGGGTAAAACTCACCCTGAGCCAGGGCTGTATTCAACCCTTTTCTCAATTCTTCTTCGGTCAGGCTTCCTGCTTCAAAATACTTCTCCATCAGAGCATCATCGTTCTCCGCTGCCACCTCCACGAGGGCATTGTGCCATTGCCTGACTTTATCAGCTTCTGAATCCGGAATATCCTCTTTTTCAGGGCGGCCACCCTCTTCCGGAAAATGATATACGACCCGCTGCAGGGTATCCACGATTCTCTCAAAACCATAACCCTGCCTGACCGGATACTGAACGGGGACAATTTTGTGACCAAACTGCGCCTGGAGTTCCTGCAGTGCTTTGTCAAAATTGGATTCGTTGTCGTCGAGGTGATTGATCACAAAAATCAAGGGCGTTTTTAGTTTTTGGGCGTGTTCCATAATCAATTCTGTTCCTACCTCCACTCCGTAGCGGGCATGGATCATCATAACCCCCAGATCAGCCACTTTGAGTCCCGACAAAACCTCCCCGACCAGGTCATCCGCTCCGGGAGTGTCGATGATATTGATCTTACTGTCTTTCCAGTGCACGTGCATCAGCGATGTAAATATCGAATATTGTTTCGCACGTTCGATGTGAGTATAATCGGAAGTGGTGTTCTCCTGACTCACGCTCCCCAATCTGTTGATGGCTTCGGTCTCGAGCAACATGTTCTCCACAAAGGTGGTTTTACCACTGCCGGCGTGCCCCAGCAGAACTACGTTTCTCAGATTCTCGGTGGTTAATTTCATGGCCTGAAAGTTTTATTTTGAATAGAAAAGAGCACATAAGTTACAACTTTTTGTTAAAAAGAGCATTTGATTTGGGAGAAAATACCCCGATAAAATTTCGATCCATCGTCCCCGGGGCCCGAATACCCAAAAATTCGGGGAAAATGGGACCAGGTCGATCAGAAATTGTGGATATTGCCGCATTAAAATGCCAATAAAGAGTTTAACCAAAATTGTGAATGCCAACCATTAAATCGGGTTATCTGCCCAAAAATCCATTGTTCAGAAATAAACATTTCGCAACAATATTCCCCACTCAGTTCAGAACCATTCAGCTCACTCACCCTCTTGAGCGATTACGACTCAATACCCCTGATCTGGATTTCATTGACGTGGATGTTTCGTTTAATAACCACACAAGGGCAGCCATTCTGCTCCATGGTTTTGAGGGAAATTCCGAACGACCCTATATGCTTGGCATGTCCAGGCAACTGCAAAAAGATGGCTGGGATATCATCGCCGTCAATCACAGGGGGTGCAGCGGTGAACCCAACAAAACTCCACGGGCATACCACGCAGGCGAAACCCAGGATCTGGCGTTGATTATAGAACACATGATCCAGGCCCGTCGATACAAGGAATTGGTTTTGGTGGGATTTTCGCTGGGGGGTAATATTCTGCTCAACTATCTGGGAAAACAAACGAATATCCCCCCCGAAGTGAAAGCCGGGGTAGCCATTTCGGTCCCTGTGGATCTGAGAACGGCTGCGTTTGAAATCATGAAGCCCTCCAATTGGGTCTATCACCGGGATTTTTTCAAAAAAGTCATGCAGAAGATGAAAATCAAGGAAAAGAAGTATCCCCAAATCCTACCTTTCCGGGAAATATATTCCTCCCGCAACATCGATGATATCGATGAAAATTATACCGCTCCTTTTCACGGATTCAGAGATGCCACCGATTACCGGGAAAAATCCAGCGCGTTGTTTGTTCTGGATCGCATCCAACGTCCGGCATTATTGCTCAATTCACAGGATGATCCGTTTCTGACCGCCTCCAACTATCCGTATGATATAGCCTCTACTTCGGCGGATCTGTTTTTGCTGACACCCCGGTATGGCGGGCATTGCGGATTCTGGATGAGAGGAAACACCTATTATCACGAAATAAAAGCAAGCGAGTTTGTAAAACAATATTCCAGGTTCTAAAGTTGTTATTTGAATTTGGATGATGATTTGACCATGCGATTCAAACAAAGAGCTTAAATGAAAAATAAAGGGATTTTACGGGTAAGGAAACATTTATTCCTGTATTTTTGCCAATCAAACATTAATAATTAGCACACGTGCATATTTTTCCAGTATATGACAGGTCAGTTTCAAGACAGACCAAAGAGCAACTATTAAACCAGCAGGGCCGGGTTTTTTGGTTTACCGGGCTGTCGGGTAGTGGAAAGTCGACGCTTGCGCTGGCTCTTGAAAAAGAACTGACGGAAAGTAAACATCTCGTAGCGCTTCTGGATGGAGACAACGTACGGGACAGTTTTTGCGCCGATCTCTCGTTCACCCAGGAGGATCGTCTGGAAAATATCAGGAGAATAGCTCAGGTTGCCCGGATACTGGTACAGAACGGAGTCGTCGTTTTGTGTTCCTTCGTAAGTCCGGAAGAATCGATGCGGCGGTTAGCCGCTGAGATCATCGGAATCGAAGATTTTCATCTGGTATACGTCAATGCGAGCGTGGAAACCTGTGCTGCAAGGGATGTCAAGGGACTTTATAAAAAAGCTCTGGCTGGAGAGATCAAAAATTTTACGGGTATCAGCGCTCCCTTTGAAGTGCCCGAAAATCCGCATTTGATTCTGGACACTGAGCAGAATGAACCAGCCCGGGATCTAGAAATATTATTGAATTACACCAAAAAACACATCAGTTTATAATGGATTACCATATCAACCATTTACGGGAACTCGAATCAGAATCTATATTCATATTGAGAGAGGTAGCGGCCCAATTTGAAAATCCCGTGATCCTTTTTAGCGGTGGTAAAGATAGCATCCTGATGACCTATCTGGCGGTGAAAGCCTTTTACCCCGCCAAGGTACCCTTCCCGTTATTGCATATTGACACGGGACACAACTTTCCGGAAACGATCGAATTCAGAGACGACCTGGTTTCAAAATACGGTTTGAAACTTTCCATAGGAAGCGTCCAGGACGCCATCAATGCCGGTCAGGTAGTGGAAGAAAAGGGGCTCAATTCCAGCCGAAATCTATTGCAGACCAGCGTGCTCCTGGAGTCACTCGAAAAAGGCAAATACGACGCCGCCCTGGGGGGTGGTCGACGCGACGAAGAAAAAGCCAGGGCCAAGGAAAGATTTTTCTCCCACCGGGATGAATTTGGGCAATGGGATCCAAAGAATCAGCGTCCCGAACTCTGGAATCTTTTCAACGGGAAAAAAAGTCTGGGTGAGCATTTTCGCATTTTTCCCATTTCCAACTGGACCGAACTCGATGTCTGGCAATACCTGGCTACCGAAAACGTGCCCCTTCCATCCCTGTATTTTTCTCATAAACGAAAAGTATTCAAACGGGACGGAGTCCTGCTAGCTGATTCGGAATACATATTCAAAAAACCGGAAGAAGAGGTTTTTGAGGACATCGTCCGCTGTAGAACTATAGGTGATATGACCTGTACAGGGGTCTGGAAATCCACCGCCTCTTCCGTCCAGGAAATAATCGAAGAAGTATCCACCACCCGACAGACAGAACGGGGCGGCCGGACCGACGACAAACGATCGGATACCGCCATGGAAGACAGGAAAAAACACGGATATTTTTAGAGCTGAAAGTTGAAAGCTGAAAGTTGAAAGTTGAAAGCTGAAAGTTGAAAGCTGAAAGCTGAGAGCTGAAAGCTGAAAGCTGAAAGCTGAAAGCTGAAAGCTGAAAGCTGAGAGCTGA
>CALEIL010000430.1 GCA_937876435.1 uncultured Bacteroidota bacterium | reverse complement strand
GATAAAGAATATACGTATCATATTCGGTCCTATAATGCCGGGGGGCATTCCGTGTTTTCGGAAGAGGTGACTGCTGTAGCTCACTATGTGCCCCCAACTGTAGAAGAGCTGATCGATGATCTGATTGATCTCATCGACTCCGAATATGCCGGTTCCTTGAACCATGGGCAGCAGAACGGATTAAAAAGTGTCCTGAACGTGGCGAGGAATCATTTTATCCATGGACGTTGTACGCCTGCCAAGAATCTGATCAACGCCTTCAAAAATCAGGTGTCAGGTTTTATGAATGCAGGCAAGTTGACTGCTGAGCAAGGGAATGTTTTGTTGGAGGAAGCTGATGAAATTCTTCTACTCATCGATCAACAATGCGGAATGCAAAATCTGTCTGTGCTGTCGGAGCGCATCGAGGTTAAAAATCTGTTCAAGGATCCGTCTTATCTGCCCAATCCATTTAACGATGTGACTCAGATCAGTTTTGATTTGGAACTTGAAAGTAAGGTCGAATGGGCGATCTATACCATCCAGGGTATACTCATCTCTAAAGTTTTTTCCGGAATTCTATCGCCGGGGAACCACCGAATGGAATTTAATGGTACAGAGTTGCCCGATGGTCTCTATGTATCACAGCTGAAAACAGGGCCAGCAGGAAATATGACGGTCGTTCAGACCCAGAAATTAGTAAAAATGGCACGTCCGTAGGCGGTTGTGTGCATTTATTGCATTTGAGAAATTGAATTTCAAACCTATTTAAAATAAAGAATTGAACATGAAAATCAGAGGGCGTATTCTGACAATGGTAGTGTGGTGTTCATCCCTGGTCATGGCATGGACTCAAAATCCTACTTCGGAAGAAAGAGCAAGAGATTCATTACGAACCTATATGGGAGGGGAGGATTACCCGGTTGCCAATTACGTGCGTGATTTTGATTCGGATACACCCAAAAATATCATCCTGATGATCGGCGATGGCATGGGTCTGGCCCAGGTTTTCGCCGGCTGGGTCGGAAATAAGGGGAAACTCTTTTTGCAGAACTTTAAGCATCTTGGATTATCCTTCACCCAATCGCTGAATCGATTTACGACTGATTCCGCAGCAGGGGCTACTGCGCTGTCTACTGGCAAACTTACATACAATGGTGCAATCGGGATGGTGGTGACTGAAACAGGGGATACGGTGGCGGCTCCTACTGTGATGGAAGTGGCAGAAGAGAAAGGCATGGTAACTGGAGTGGTGGCCTCGTCGGCATTGTCGCATGCCACGCCGGCATCATTTGTAGCCCATCAAAAACGGAGAAACATGTACGATGCCATTGGTCTGGATTATGTGGATTCGGGACTCGAAGTGATGATGGGAGGGGGTACGAAGAATTTCAACGATCGGGCTGACGGACAAAATCTAATCCCCGAATTGGAGAAACGGGGTTATGAGGTATTTCATAAAATGGAAGAAGTGATAGGCACCGATGCTTCCAAAATTGCGCTCATTACCTCTTATGCCCAGCCTCTTCCTTATCCCGAACGAGACCTGGATCTGCCTGTGTGTACCGAAATTGCAGTCAATACTCTTGTTAACCATGATGCCGGATTTATCCTAATGGTAGAGGGATCTCAGATTGACTGGGGGGCACACAACAACATCACCCCTTATGTGGTACAGGAAATGATGAATTTTGATCAGGCCATCGGCAGTGCCTTAAAGTTTGCCTACGAGGATGGGGAGACGCTTATCGTCGTCACCGCTGATCATGAAACCGGAGGTATGACGATCGCCGGTGGGAATATTGAGAAAGGTACCGTGTCCGCCGATTATTCAACAGGAGGACATACTGGAGTTTGGGTTCCAGTCTTTGCATATGGTCCCGGAGCCGAAAGGTTTACCGGCATTATCAAGATTGCCGAGATCGGACAGCAACTCATGGATTTGATCAAAAATTAATAAGTATTGAGATTGTATGATGACCTCCTGAGTATTCACAACAAGGTAATTCAATTTGATTTCCATTTTATGTGAATAATTTGAGGAAACTGGTCAGATCGGAAAATTTGAAACCGATTGATCCCGATGTTGGTGGACTCAGGAGATACCTTCAGGATCATATCGGATTATCAGTATAAAATAATAAATAAAATCATGGAAAGCTTAAAATTGGGCTACATTCCATTAGCCAAAGCCAATTTTGATACCGTTCAGGCGGGGAAGGACAGCAGGATTGTCCTTGATGTACTGAACAGAATCGAGCAGGTGGATGTGATCAGCCAGCCAGTCACGATGCTGGACTCCGAAATTTCGTCAACTATCCAAACCTTCAGGGAGTCGGGGATCGATGCTCTGCTTGTGCATTTTTGTACCTTTTGCCTGGGGAGTATTCTTCCGGCTCTTGCGGTAAATCTGGATGTTCCGGTGATACTGCTCGGTTCACCTGAACCCGATTTTTCTGGGAACCGACTGCGCAACAATTCTTTTTGCGCCCTGAATATGAATGCCCATACCATGTACAAATTGCGAAAAAAGTACAGGGCTGTGTTTCATGCACCGGATGATCCCCAACTTGATGCCAAATTGAGGATTATTTTCTCGTCATTACATACGCTCAAAAATCTCAAAAACAAGCGCATAGGGTTGATTGGATCCAGGGCTCCCGGATTTTATACCTCCAATTTCAACGAGTTGAAACTCAGGGAGGTCCTTGGTGTGGAAGTGGAACATATTGATATATCCAAAGTGTATGTGGGGGCAGAAAAAATAGGTCAGGAAGTAGTAGCTCATGAGGGGGAGGAATTGCTGCAATCAATAGATTACAACACCAGAGTTGTCAATGAACATCTTGACAAACTGGTCCGGGCCAAAATTGCAGTTTCGAATCTTGCAGATGAATACCGGCTGGATGCCTACGCGATAAAATGCTGGCCGGAATTTCACGTGGATTATGGCATCGCGGTGTGCCCCACGCTGGGCATGATGAACAGCCGTGGCTTACCCACCGCTTGTGAAGGTGATGTATATGGTGCGGTCACGATGATGATGCAGCGTATGATCACCGGGCAGGTATCGTTTTTTGCAGATTTTATTTTCTCCGAAATGCATAAAAATACCGGTCTTTTCTGGCATTGCGGTTCTGCACCCATGGAGCTGGCTGAGGAACGTTCCAGTGTGGTTTTGAATAATTTTTCCATCGTACAGGAAGGCACGCCGGATAAGGGATGCGTGACAGATTTTGAAGTGAATTCGAAAGGCAAAAATGTAACCATCAACCGGATCGGGACCGATCCCGACGATCGTTTCCGGATACTGAATATCACCGGCGAGGGGACCGAAAGTGATCATACCCTAAGGGGCAACTATTGCCAGGTTCGATTCAACAATCCCTTGCAAGGCATCCTGGATGGAGTATTGGAAAATGGATTCGAGCACCATTATTCCATTGTGATGGAGGATATCTCTGCTGTGGTACAGGAGATTGCATTTTGGAAAGGATTTGAGGTTTATAATTATTAAAAGAGAAAATTGATGTCACTGATCAAAAAATACAAAAATCAAACTGGTTATCAATCCGTGGTCAGAACGGGTGAGCAAGGATTGAAAATGGCGGTGTTTGATTTGCTCAAAATGCAAAAAGGAGAAAGCTATACCGGCCATACTGGGTATTCGGAATCGGCATTTGTCATACTGCATGGGAATTGCAATTTTCGGGGTACACGATTCAACTTTGAACAAATAGGAATCCGGAAGGATGTATTCTCGGGAAAACCTACCTCAGTGTATTTGCCCCCTGATCATGAATACAAGATCGAAGCCAATTCCGATCTGGAGATTGCGGTTTGCTCCGCAGCTTCCAATTTGAATTCAGAACCGGTGCTTATACGTCCCGACGATGTGACTGAGGTGGAGCTGGGTGCATCCACCTGGAAGCGGAACGCAAATTTTATCATCGGTGATCATTTCAAAACGGAAAACCTTTACGTAGGAGAGACCATTCTGCCTCCGGGGAAATGGGCATTCCCACCCCATCGGCATGACTTTTCCAATTGGCCTCAGGAAGTGGATATGGACGAAATATACCACTTCAGAATAAAGTCCCCAAAGGGTTTTGCTATCCAGGTTTCCTATACCGATGACCGGAGCCGGGATGAAGCCTATCTTGTGCGGGATGGCGATACCACCCTTATACCCAATGGTTATCATCCTGTGGGAGCTTCCCCTGCTGATTCAGTCTATTTTCTTTGGTTCATGGCCGGAAAGGAACGATACTTTATGTCAAGCCTGGATCCTGAATACGCCTGGATCCGGAACACGGAAGAATTTTTGATACAGACAAAAGTATAAATGATGACTAAAAAACGCGATTTGGGTATAAAGATATTTGCTGATGGTGCAGATTTGGAGGAGATGAAACGGGTATACGAGGAAGGTCTGGTGGACGGGTTTACGACCAATCCGTATTTTCTGATGCTGGCCGGTGTAAGTGATTATGAAAAATTTGCATCGGACGTGCTGGCAGCTATTCCGGATTTGCCGATTTCATTTGAGGTCATCTCCGACGATTTTGAATCAATCGAAAAGGAAGCACGTATCGTGTCATCCTGGGGAGACAATGTCTATGTCAAAATCCCGGTGACCAACAGCAAAGGGGAATCATCGGCGGACCTGATTCGCAAGTTGTCGGGAGAAGGGATGAAATTGAACATTACCGCTATTTATACCCCTGCTCAGGTACGGACTGTGGTAGGGGTGTTGTCTCCGGAAACACCGAGTGTGATTTCAGTATTCGCAGGACGGATCGGTGAAACCGGGGTGGATCCCATGCCCATCGTAAGACAGGCAGCAGAAATGATCCGACATCAGCCGTTACCCCATACTGAACTGCTATGGGCCAGTACGCGAGAGGTGTATAATATTTTCCAGGCCAGGGAGTGTGGATGTCATATCATCACCATGGCCCAGGATATACTCAATAAACTGGATTCGATCGGGACGTCACTAGAACGGGTGTCGATGGACACAGTGAAGTATTTCTATGATTGTGCCGTGAGATCAGGCTTTAAAATCATCTAGAAAAGAGGTCTTGCATGTATGAAAAATTGATGATGGGGGTTGATTTCGGCACGGGAGGATGCAAGGTGACCGTCCTGGACGAAGAAGGGCAGATTACGGGAGAAGCGGAATGGTCCTATCCGACCCATCACCCCTTCCCGGGATTCAGTGAACAGAATCCTGAAGACTGGTTCAATGCCCTGCTTGAATGTCTTCGTCAATTGGTCGAACAAGGCCTGGAGATTAGTAAGATTCGATGGATTGCCCTGGATGGAAGTACCCACAATGCGGTTCTCCTGGATAAAGACAGTCAGGTGATCAGACCAGTGATCATGTGGACCGATCAGCGTAGCCACAAAGAAGTGGAGGAGCTCAGAAGGCTGTATGGCGAAGAGATATACGATATAACATATCAACAGGTTTCCACCACCTGGACGTTGCCTCAACTAATGTGGCTAAAGAACCAGGAACCAGAGAATTTTCGACGTATCGCCCGCATCATGTTTGTTAAGGATTACATTCGGTATTTGCTCACCAATAGTTGGGCTACGGATTTTATCGATGCGCAGGGCAGCATGCTGTGTGATATGACCACGAAGCAATGGTCACATGAGTTGTGCGCCCTGATTGACCTTTCACCCCATGTCCTGCCTCCTATATATGCACCCCTGGATATCGCGGGCAAGATAACGCCGGAAGCTGCACGAAAGACCGGATTGGATACGGGTGTTACTTTGGTATGTGGCACCACCGATGTGACGGCTGAAGCATTTGGGGCAGGAGCCATCATGCCTGGTCAGTGTATCCTTAAGTTGGCCACAGCAGGTAATGTGAATGTGATGACCTCCGGCCCCAGACCCTCACCAGAGACCCTCACCTATTCACATGTTGTTCCCGGACTGTGGTATACCGCTTCGGCTACCAGCTCTGCTGCGGCTGCCATGCGTTGGTTCAAGGATCAATTTGGGTTCGAATATGAAATGCAAACACGGTTATCCCACTCGCATGTGTATAATTATATCGATTCACTGGCCGCGGATTCCCCTGCAGGGTCACGGGATCTGTTTTTTCATCCTTACCTGTCCGGGGAACGCGCACCATACTGGGACCCATACCTCAAGGCGAGTTTTACTGGAATTTCGACCTACCATACGAGGGGTGATTTTGCCAGAGCTGTGATGGAAGGCGTGGCATTTTCCCTGAAGGATTGCTTCCGGTTGATCGAAGACATGAATCTGGATATCACCGAATTTTTGCTTATCGGAGGCGGGGCACGAAGTGATGTCTGGACTCAGATCGTGAGCGATGTTTTTGGTAAAACGGTACGACGTCCCAAACAAACCGACGCTTCATTTGGCTCAGCCCTTATGGCTGGTCTTGCCATGGGTGTGTTTCCATCTGAAAAGGAGGCAGTTAACCGCTGCGTGGGTGTCGGCCGGGAATTTACCCCGAATCCCGATAATCATAGAATCTACCAAAGACAATTTCGGTTATACCGGACCATCCATGATCGTTTGGAATCCATATACCATGAAATGGCGAAAGAAAAAATTGAAGTTTAAATGAAGGTAGCACAAAACTCATATATGTTTTCCATGATCGTCTTTGAACTGCAGGACATCGTAGGCCGCGAGTATGTATCTACGAGGGCTGCAGACAAGGAGACCTATTCCATTGATTTTTTCTGGATACCCGAAATGTGGCACGATCGCCAGAGTAATTGGGATCTGACCCGACCCATGGCGGATGTCATCGTGCACCCGGCGGATGCAGATGAGGTGTCGAAGGTGTTGAAGATAGCCAATAACTACAAGATACCTGTGACGGTCTGGGGCGGGGGAAGTGGATCACAGGGAGGTGCCCTTCCGGTATTTGGAGGGATCATCCTTGATACCAAAAGAATGGATAAAATCTATGAAATCGATCAAAATTCCATGACGGTGGAAGTGGGTACGGGGATTATCATGCAAAATCTGGAATGGGAACTGGAATCACTGGGCCTATCGACCATGCACGATCCCGGGTCGGCCAGATGTGCTACCGTGGGTGGATTTATCGCCCACCGGGGCACTGGTGTGCTGTCCAATAAATACGGAAAGCTGGAAGATATGATCGTCAACATGGAAGTGGTGACTCCTACAGGGGAAATTATTCGTACGTTGCCCGTTCCCAAAACCGCTTGCGGACCCGATCTCAACCAAATATTTATTGGCTCCGAAGGGACTCTGGGAGTGGTGACCAAAGTGACGTTGACCGTTCATCGCCTGCCAGAAGTACGACAATTCAGGGCTTTTATTTTTCCCGACCTTGGAACTGGGTTACAAGTGGGGCAAAAACTGATGACCGAGCACCTCCAACCCGCAGTTATCCGACTGTACAATGAGGAAGAAACGCATGAACTGATCAGGAAGGTGTTGGGGATTGAAAAACACGGTGCCTATATGGTGATATGTTTCGATGGCAAGAAAAAGATGGTGGAGCTGCAGATGAATTACGCCAGGGAGATTGCCGGAGAAGCTAGTGGAGAAGATCTGGGAGAAGAGCCGGGGGAGGTGTGGTGGAAAAACCGATATAAATTTTTCTTTCCACCTTATATGTATCAGCTCCCCCAGTGTTTTGGTACTCTGGACACGGTGGCTACGTACAGCAGGATCGAAGGTATATATCTGGCTATGAAACAGGTGGTGAATACCAAATACCCTGAAGCAAGATTTATAGGTCATTTTTCCCATTGGTTTCACTGGGGATGCATGCTCTATGCCCGGTTCATTATCGATCATCCGCCGGAGGATCCAAATGAGGTATTGTTTCTGCACAACAACATCTGGAATGATGCCATGAGGGCGGCTATGGATGCAGGGGGCGTATTGAATGAACATCATGGGATTGGCTTAAAACTCAGCCGGCTTACGCCAGAATTGTATGGGCAGGCCTTTGAAATCATCCGGACTTTGAAAAAATCGCTGGATCCCAACGGCATAATGAATCCCGGGAAGCTGGGTTTGGGCTTGTAAATACATCTGAAATAAAGATAGAAATCATGACATTGATATCTAAAGAACATCAGAACACTATAGAGGCGTGCAGGTATTGCCCGATGTGCCGGCATTCCTGCCCTTCTGAATTTATCAGGTATAGAGAATCTGACACTCCGAGGGGAAGAGCGATTCTGCTGTACAATGTTTATGAGTCGGGGATGGAATTTGAACCCTCCACCATTGAGTCAATGTACAACTGCTTTTTGTGTGGAGCATGCAAGAGCTGGTGTGCGGGATACGAACTCGGAGGGTATGATATACCTGCCCTGGTTCGGCATGCCCGCCAGGACATTGTATCTCAGGGTAAAGCACCTGCTATTGTGGAGCGAATCAGGAATGGTCTGATGGAAAATGACAACCCGGAGAATTTGGATAAAAACGGGGCATACACGGCAGGGGTGGAAGAACATGCGGCAGAAGTACTCCTGTTGTTGGGTCCGGGAATCGATTATCACTACCATGGGATTGCGCAAGATGTGGAAAGGATAAGCCGAAAAATTGATGTGTCTTATACCTTTCTGCAACGTGAGCCGGATTCCGGGAAAATTCTGGATTTGCTGGGATATCCGGATGAGGCTAAGGACAAAGCCCAAAGTCTGGCGGATCGGATAAAGAGGTCAGGTTGTCGAACTGTGGTGGTGTGCGATGCCATGGTATATGATGCTTTAAGAAGAGATTATAAGAACTGGGGTGTTTCCCTGGATGACATAGAAGTTATGCACCTGACGGAATTTTTAGTCTACCATATTCGTCAGGGTAATTTAAAACTCCAAACAGCAAATCAAAAAGTGACCCTGCTGGACTCTGAATTTTTGGGCAGGTATCAGGGTATTTACGAAGCTCCCAGGGAGATCATAAAAAACTCTGCAGGAGTGGATTTCGTGGAAATGCAATGGCATGGGGAGTATATGCTTTCCTCTGGAGAAGCAGCCTTTACCTTCGATGATGACCTGTTTTCTGAGGGTGGGGTGCTGGGTGAAAAGATCCTATGCCATGCTGCCAAAGTCGAAGCCGAGATTCTGATTACCCTGTCAGCGACAGCCAAAAGACACCTCAGGGGGAACACAGATATCGAAATCCTGGATATAGCAGAATTCGTAGCCCTCCGGATGATTGAATAACCCTAAAATAGACGTTAAATGAGTTCAAAAGATGAGAAAGCCAACCGTTTGTATCTCTATCTTGTCGTAGCTATCGCGGCATCGGGAGGATTGATGTTTGGATTCGATTTGGGTGTCACCTCCGGAGCTGTCAATTTTTGGCAGGATACTGCAGGATGGGGGTTGAGCGATTCGACGGTGGAGACCATTACCTCGGCCATGTTGATCGGGGCGGCTCTGGGTGCCGTATTTGGGGGAAAACTTACTGATAGAATCGGAAGAAAAAAGGTGATCATTGGTGCAGCTTTACTGGATGGTGTAGGATCACTTTATACCGGCCTGGCTCCCGACCCCAATCACCTGATTGTCGGCCGTTTTTTGATCGGGCTTGCCATAGGGGTTTCCTCACTTACGGTCCCACTGTACTTGTCTGAGATTGCCCCGGCCAGGATGCGGGGCGCTGTGGTAACCATGAACCAACTCATGATCGCCGTAGGTACCAAGTCCTCTGATATCATTGCCTATCTTTTGGCCAATGATGCAGACCCATTCTGCTGGAGATGGATGTTATTGGTGGGGGTCATTCCACCGGTGATATTATTTTTTGGTATGTTTTTTCTTCCTGAAACCCCACGATGGCTGATCTCCAAAGGTTACGAGAAAAAAGGAAAACGTGTGCTTGAGAAATTTGAAGATCCTATTCTCGTCCCCACAAC
>CALEIL010000429.1 GCA_937876435.1 uncultured Bacteroidota bacterium | reverse complement strand
TTGATAATGCTCCCATAATCGGGTTCCCCTATCCGGCACAAATCCCGTATTTCGCCGAAGTGATTGGTCCCCATTTCGATCAACAAAAATTCTGTATCAACCGGTGCGTTGAGGATGGTCAAAGGAAGGCCGATATGATTGTTGTAATTCCCCGCTGTGCTGTGGACCCGATACCTGGTGGACAGGGCTGTCGCCAGCAGGTTTTTACTGGTGGTCTTTCCGTTGCTCCCTGTAATCGCCATAACTGGTACATCGAGATACCGTCTGTACGCCAGCGCCCAGGATTGCATGGTGGCCAACACATCATCCACCACACAATATCGTCCATCTCTATACGAGGAAGAAGAATCCTCCTTGACCACTACCAACGATGCCCCGGCTTCGAGAGCCTGGGCTGCGTACTTACTGCCATCCGTGTGATCGCCCGGTAAAGCAAAAAAGATTTGTCCGGGACGAATGGTCCTGCTGTCGATAGAAGCTCCGGTACTGGACAATACCTGATCAGGGAATGAATGTGTCGTCATAATGCCTGTAAAATAAAAAAGCTCCCATGAATTATGGAAGCTTTTCTACAATTATATCAAGTTATGTAAGCTGAAATCAGATCCGGAATTGTCCCCGATCTAATATCGTCTCTTATTTTTCTTTCCTTTTTTCTTAAACATATTCCCTCCTGCGTCATCATTCCCTGCAGAAGCACCATTTCGGGTCATGGCACATCGAAAACCCAAAGATCTGCTGGCCATATTCTGGTCCAGATATCTCCGGGTTCCAGGGCTCAACCAATAGGGACGATCCGCCCAGGATCCACCTTTGATCACTCTGGCACTATCCGAAATCAGGGAATTTTCACCATATATATATTCGGCTCCGGAATCTTCATCACCGTCCAGGTAGTCACGGGCATCAGCCACGCTGAGGGATTGGACGTGCTCCAGCTCTTCGTCTGTCATCATACGGCGCTGGATTCGGCCGAGGCTGTCTTTTTCCACCAGAGTGCCATCGTCGTTCTTCACGGTCGTGGTAAACGTATTCCCACGGAACGGGTTCAAATCCTGGTTGTCCACGTCTCTCAATGTCAAACTGTGCATAGGACGATATACATCCGCTACCCATTCACTGACGTTTCCAGCCATATTGTACAATCCAAAATCATTGGGATAAAAAGCCCTGACCGGGCCCGGGATGGACGCACGGTCATTGAGGTGACCCGCAACCCCCATATAGTTCCCTGCGGATTGTTTGAAGTTGGCCATAAATTCTCCCTGATACTTGCCGCGCCATTTATACCTCAAAGTATTTCCGTTCCAGGGATATATCTTGCGGTCCGTGATCAGGTCGTTGACTTCTGATTCAAGATTACCCTGGAGGGCGTACGCTGCGTATTCCCACTCAGCTTCCGTAGGCAACCGGTAACTGGGCAACATGATCCCATCGGAATAATTAACTGCCCGCTCCCCTCCGGTAGAAAGATCCTTGAGATTCTTTTTCACGGAACCTTCGTATTGTCCGGCGAGGTAAGCGTCAGTATTGAAGTTATCTGCATTCTTTTGCTCAGGATTGGGATTGAGGATACCTTTTTCGATCAAAAGCATCTCATTGACCCTGTCCGTCCGCCATTTACAATATTCGACCGCCTGTTGCCAGGTCACACCCACTACGGGATAATCGTCATAAGAAGGATGCCGGAAATAATTCTCTACGTAAGGCTCATTGTAAGCCAGTTCCTCTCGCCATACCATGGAATCAGGCAATATGTCCCGCACACGCTGGGGATATTGTTCTCCATAAACTCTGGTGTTCCAATACACAAATTCCCGGTAATCAATATTGGCCACTTCGGTTTCATCCATATAAAAAGAAGAAACGGTTATCCGACGCGGAACCGCATCCCACTCATACATAACGTCCTCCTGGGGGTTGCCCATCGTAAATGTTCCACCCTGGATCAATACGAGGTTGGGGCCGGTGATCTGTCCCTCGTAATCCAGTTTTTGGAATCCACCCCATTCTTCACTATTGTATTTCCACCCCGTAGTAGCAGACGCATCTTTCTTTCTGTTACAGGAAGAAAGACTGATCGTCAGAACCAGGATGAATGCAATATACATATATCTTCGCATGGAAAATCTTGATTTTTTGCCAAAAGTAAACTAAATTTAATTTCTTTCCAGTCCTTTTGAAAACGGCTTTTTTAAATTCTTATTTTGTCGGAACACAATATTTGAGAGGAAAAGCCCAATCTATAATCTTGAATGAATTCAGGTATTAAAAATCCTTATTGGTTTGTGTTGCTTCTGACCGGGATCACAGCCGTCATTTACTGGCCGATCTACTCCGGTGCTTTCACCCTGGGTGGAGAAGCTTCAGACCTACTTCTCCCCGTCTTGTCTCACATAAGAGAAGCTATCATGCAGGGGGACTGGCCTCTCTGGAACAAATACCAGTCGCAGGGGCTGGCGACTGATATCTTTCCGCTCTACTGGAATCCGATTTTTTTGATATCCGGTGCAGTATTCCCCAATCCAGCTCTGGCATTGAACGGAATATACCTGAGCCTGTTGATCCTGGCCGGGACCGGGTTCTACAAGCTATCGGGTCTTATGACCGAAGATCAAAAAACGGCCGTGTTGGGAGGATTGTGTTACCCGATCCTGGGATTCTTCTGCGTCAATGGTTCTGAAATCGCCACTATTTCTGCTGCTGCGTGGACGCCAATATTGGTATATTTGAATCACAGGTACCAAAAATCCGGCCACACGCATTCCCTCATCCTCATAGCATTGGGGTATTATCTACTGGTTACCATGACTTCTCCGGGATTTATTTTGATGGTCAGTGCATTGCTGATATGTCAGGCCTGGTGGTACCTTAAATCGGGTCCGGTTCCCACCTTCCGGCTTTGGTATCTGGGGGGCACACTGGCGGCAGCCGGATTCCTGGTTTGGAGAATCCTATGGACGAGGGAAATGTCCTACGTTCCATCGCCCTCCCCGGATCTTTCCGGCCAATCCATTCTCCGGTTTCTCTACGATCTGACTAGTTTTATTCTTCCCAAAACGACCGCCGTTCCTACTCCATTGGCCGGTCTCGAAGGTCCCGCTTCGTTTCATTTCTATTCAGGAATCATCATTTTGACGATGGCTTTGGTGGGCCTGTTCTTCAAAACCACCGGATTGGATCGCCGCATGGCCCGGGCTGCCGTGGTCTGCCTGATAGTGGCTGGATTGGCTTCTTTTGCTGGAGAGATATGGCCCGGCTGGACTTTCTGGGCCGGAGAACCTTTCATAATCTTTCTAAAAATGGGTCTGACTTCTTTGGTTTTGCTCCTGGGTTTACGGGGCATGGAAAAAATCGTCAATGATGGACCGCAAATAAAATATGGAATCCTGCTCCTTTCCCTGATCGGAGCCGGGATAGGTTTTTACATAGAAAATACCGTTACCACCTCCGGGGAAAATTCACTTATATCGTGGTATATCCAACTCGACGCCTGGAAATCCGCTTTTTTCCTGATCCTGACCGCCATAGCCCTGTGGATTCCATCGATCAGGGTAAGATACTGGCTTATCGGGGTCCTGATACTGGCGGATGCCGGGGTGATCAATGTCCTGAACCAGGATCTCAACCTATACCACGATTACCCAATCGCCGGATTCGCCGAAAATATAAGATATCCGGAAGTCATCCATTCCCCCATCGATGTGGATCAACCCGCTGGACGGTATAGTGACCTGGATTTTGCGTCCTCCGGCCTGAATCGCAACACGGGTACCTTGTACAAGCATATGGTCCGGGATGGATACTGGCCATGGGTACATAAATCCAGGGCGTCTGTGCCAGACAGTACACGCCAGCGGGCATTTCGCTACCCATTGTCGTACCTGAGTCGGGATACTTCCGGAGTAGCGGCACCGACGATTTTCAATCTGGATGATGAGATCCATATTGAAACCCAAGGAAATCACCTTTGGGTGTTGTCGGTCCTGAACCACCACGAAAAATATCTGATTCTGAACCAAAATTTTGATCCCAACTGGAGAGCCTTTGTCGACGAATTGCAAATACCAGTGGAACGGACTCTGTCCGGCGCGATGCGGATCCCCGTGAAACCTGGAAGTTTCCGAGTCAAATTCGATTACATTCCAGATGGTATCCTCAATCTATTTGGTGTTATGATGGTGGTGGCCGCAGGGCTGATCCTTTTTCTCCTACTAAAAAAGAAATTCCCTATCCCGGTCTTGATGTTGGGAATACCGTGGCTCGTGATCTACCTGATAAATCCTGATGGTGGCGAACCGGTACGACATGTCAAGTCAGTCTCCGGGGAAAATCAGGAGGTGTATAAAATGACCTACGAAGAAAGGGTAGATAGGTGGTTTGTCCGGGGGGACCAGCTCACGATCGTCAATTCTCATGACGGGTACAGATCGGAATTGTTCAATGAGGAATTCATCTATAGCGCTACTTTACAACTTCCCGCGACAGATTTGGAAGGAATACGGGAATTGGAGTATCGATTCCATCTCCATTCCGACCAACCGGTGGATTTGGGTGTGGTGCTCAAAACATACGGTTTCGACGGGGAATCGTATAACATTGACTATCTCAATTCGTTAGAGAGTGGAGGGTGGACTACTGTAGAAGGCCTGTTTCGTCTTGATAGCTTATCAGGACCATTGGACAAGGCTGAATGGTATATCTGGAACTACAAAGAACTGGAGTATTTAATCGATGATATTGAGATCAAGCTGAATCCATGAGGATATTTTTTACATGTTTTCTTGTGATATTGACCTTAGCCGAAAACCACGGACAGTCGACCATTGAGCTGGATCTTGCGTGGAAAGAAAATCAGGGAGAGCAGTTGGTTTTACTCAACGAAGGCCACGATTCGGGTAACTTACCCGTTGTATTTAGAAGAATCCCTCTCTCCCAAAGCGATTCCCTTCGGGTCCGGGTCGTCATAGCCGAAGAAAAACGATTTCCGGATTATAAGGCACCACAAAATCTGGCCCGAAATTATGAGGTAATCACCTACACCGAATCAGATCAGGGCCAGTATTTTGGGACTATTTATCTCTATCCCATCAAAGCCAATGCTCAAAACGATGTCACCGTACTGAAATCAGGACGGCTGGAAGTGGAGATTATCCCGGGACGTCCACGCATCAGGACAAGGAACACCGGTTTTACAACCAAATCGGTTCTATCAGAAGGCCGGATCCTCAAAATTCCTATCCTGGCGAGCAACATGCACCGAATCAATTTCGAACAACTTCCCGCAGAATGGACGGGTCAGAATTTTTCACCCGATCAGATCCAGATTTTTGCCGGTCACCCCGGGACCTTACCATACGGAGTCGGTGACGACAGGATCGATGACCTCAGGGAAGTCCCGTATTATCTGGATGGAAATTTTACAAAAAATGGCGATGGCTTGATATTTTATGCTGAAGGGAGCCACATCACCACCCCATCCTCGGAATCGGGATTTTTGACCGTAAACCATAACGTATACGCAGACACCAATTTTTATTTCCTGCGCTATGGCGTGGAAAATGGGCAGCGGATGACGCCACCCCAGAATCTGACCACTATTCCAACATCACCGGCCACTACTGGTTCAGACGTTTGGCGGTACGAAGAGGATAATTACAATATCCTCGAAAGTATTATCCAGGGATCTGGACGGACCTGGTATACCGATGCGGTCACAGGCTCTGCGACGAGGGATTATTCGTCTTTGATCAGCCCTCTTCCGATAGACCAATCCCAGGATGTCCTTTTCTCCACGGTTTTTGCCGGCCGGTCCGATGCCAGGAATACGGTCACCTTTCAGGTGGGCGATCGCAGTTTTTCGGAAGAAATGTTTTCGGTCGAAATGTCGGATCGGTACGGTATTGCGGCCCAACTGGCGACTTTCAGGAAAAAACTTTCGCTTTCTTCCCTGCGATTGGTGATGCGACATCAGACTCAGCAAAGCAACAGCCGGGGATGGTTGGATTATCTGGAACTCGCTTTTACCAGAGCTCTACAATACAATAATGCCCCACTGATATTTCACTCGTTCGGCACCGGTACCGACTTTGAAGTTAGCAATGCCACATCAGGACTGCTCGCGATGGATATCACCGATCCGTTTGATACATCCCTGCTTCCATCCTTGATCCAGGGGAACAAGTTGTGGTTTGCATCCCGGATGGATTCCGGCAACCAGCCTCATCGTTTTGTGGTTTTCGACCCCAGACAAGTCACTACCGTATCTGGAATAAAAATAATCCCCAATCAAAACCTTCATGAGATCCAGAAGGTGGATTATCTGATCGTCTACCACCCACTTTTCTCGCAATCCTCGACCAAACTGGCTGATCACCGGCGCCAATACAATGGATTTGAAGTGAGGACGGTTAACATCCTGGATATATACAACGAATTCTCCTCCGGTAAAACCGACCCTTCGGCCTTGCGGAATTTCCTGAAAATGCTGTACAGCCGGGGCAATCCGGACATCCGGGTCCTCCTGCTCGGAGACGGTAGTTATGACTACAAATTCAATTCAGCACGAGTGGACTATTCAGATGAAAATTTCATACCGGTATACGAGACCGAAAACTCGCACAATCCGATTCGCGCGTTTCCCTCCGATGATTACTACGCCTTGCTCGATGACTGGGAGGGGGGTGATCTGAGGGGGGCTCTGGATATTTCGATAGGGAGGATCCCGGTTCGGACTCCATCAGAAGCTGAAGTGATGGTCCAAAAAATCATCACCTACGAAACGGATCCTCTCCGGTTCGGAGACTGGCGCAAGGATATGTTGCTGGTGGCAGATGACGGCAATTTCAATCTTTTCCTGGGGTATACCGAAAGATTGAGCGAAAATATTGAGCAGAAAGCACCGTCATTTCAGATTTCGAAAGCCTACGTCGATGCATTTCAGAAAGAAATCACCCCCAATGGAGCCTTGAGTCCCAGAACGAGTGATCTGATCAACAACAGCGCATTTGAAGGACAATTGATCATCAATTATCAGGGGCACGGCAGTTCCAAAGGGTGGGGAGATGAAGGTTTTCTCAGCAAAGTAGATCTGGTCAAATGGAACAATTCGAGGAAATATCCCATCCTGGTGACGGCCACCTGCACTTTTGCCGGTTATGATGATCCCAAAGAGGTCACCGCGGGGGAATATGCGCTTGTTCTGCCCGATAAAGGCGCTATCGCGCTATTCACCACCACCCGGGTGGTGTACGCCAATTCCAACGACCGGCTGACCAATTCGCTATTTGACCGAATGATGGAACGCCTGGAAGAACCACCGGAACTGGGAGAATGGATTCGACGCGCCAAAAATGCACACCGGTCCGACACCCTCGATATCAATTCGCGTAAATTCACCCTGTTGGGAGATCCTGCTCTAAAAATAGCACTCCCGCGATATAAAGTGGTCGTGAGTGAAGTGGAAGGGCAGGATCCGGCTACCTCAGATTCCATTCGCATCGGAGCTCTGCAAAAGGTCAGGATCAAAGGATACGTAGCTGACCATCAGGGACAGAAAATGACCTCATTCAACGGAGAACTGGCTCCTACGCTTTATGACAAAAAGAAAAAACTGCAAACCCTGGGCCAGGGCAACAACAATTACGCACAGGAGTATAGCGTATGGCAAAACGTCATTTACAAAGGCCGTGCATCGGTCAACCAGGGCGAGTTTGAATTCGAATTTATCGTCCCGAGGGATATTGATTATTCATTGGGCCATAGCCGGTTGAGCTTGTACGCCCACGATGGAAATCAATCGGATGCGTGGGGACAGGGGGAAAATATTCTGATAGGAGGCACGGTGGACAATCCGATCGAAAATGACCAGAAAGGTCCTGATCTTCAGGTGTATCTGGGGGACAAAAATTTTATGACCGGGGATGAAATCGAGCCCAGTTCGGTCCTTCTGGTCGATGTAGAGGATGCCAGCGGGATCAACGTGAGCGGGAATGGAATCGGCCACGATATGGTGTACTTTCTGGATGGCCAACAAGAGTCCTCTACCGTGCTCAACAACTATTTCCAATACGATTTAAATTCCTATTCGAAAGGCAGCGTGGAGTTCCCGATTGACAATCTCGAACCTGGCAAACACAGTCTGACGATTAAAGTATGGGACAGTTATAATAATTTGTCTGAAAAATCGGTTGAATTCTATGTCAATAAAAAAGAGCTGACCATCAGGAATGTATTGAATTATCCCAATCCGTTTTTCGACCGAACCGAATTCCAGTTTGAGAATCCACTGATTGGGGATGATCTTTCCATTGTAATAGATATATATACTCCCTCGGGGCGAATGGCGCACCGGATCATTGAAAACCGGAATTCATCCGGACAATTGATCAGGGGGATTTACTGGGATGGCAGGGATCAATGGCAGCAAAAATTGGCAAATGGCGTGTATATTTATAAAATAAAAATAGTGGAGCAATCGGGAAATAAAACGACGCATTTGGACAGTGATTTTCAAAAGCTTTTGCTATTGAATTAATTGTTCAAAATAGCTTTATATTTGCCGTTTTTTGAGGAATTACAATATCAACATGAAAAAAATATTACTGTTTTTTCTTTTCCTGGTTGCAGGAACTTTTGCGTATTCACAATGTAATTTAAACCCAGATACTGGAGAACTTCAATTCCCCGATGGAACGAAGTGTCCCAACTCTATTCCCACCGCGGTCCCTTTTCTAGCGATCACCCCGGATGCCCGGAGTGGTGCCATGGGGGACGTGGGGATTGCGATTTCCGGGGATGCCAACGCGATTGCCTATAATATCTCCAGATTGGCCTTCGCGGAGGAGGACGCAGGAATTTCTCTGACCTATACGCCCTGGTTGAAGAATCTGGGATTGAATGACGTGTTCCTGGGTTATATATCCGGATACAGTAAAATCGACGATTTTCAGGCTGTGACCGGTTCCCTGCGGTATTTTAGTCTCGGTGAGATCCAGTATACGGATGAAAACGGGATGCCTACGGGTTTTGGAAGTCCCAATGAATTCGAAGTTTCTCTCGGTTACGCCCGGTTGTTGGGTGAAAACCTAAGCGTAGGGGTTGGGGGTAAGTTTATATATTCCAACCTGGCATCCAACCAAACCGTAGGGGGAAGCGAAATACAATCCGGAATCGCCGGTGCTGCGGATATTTCATTCCTTTATAAATTGGAAATGGACGGATATTACCAGAATAACCTGAGCATTGGATTGTCTCTGCGCAATCTGGGATCCAAAATTTCCTACACCAGTGACCGGAGCTTCTTTATTCCAGCCAACTTTGGACTGGGAGTGGCTTACGACATCAATTTCGACGAATACAACAAGTTGACTTTTGCAGCCGATATCAATAAACTGATGGTTCCTACACCCCAGGTAGATACGACCTTACAGCGACAAAGTCTCGAAGCTTCTTCTCTGGAATCCTGGTTCAAATCTTTCGGTGACTCCCCGATCGATCCGACCATGAAGGGAGAACTCAGGGAATTGACCTTTTCGTTTGGAGCTGAATACTGGTACGCGAATCAATTTGCTGTCAGAGCGGGGTATTTCTACGAGTCCCCACTGAAAGGAAACCGCAAATACCTCACCGCCGGTCTGGGTATCAAATACAATATTATAGGCATCAATTTGTCTTACCTGCTATCCACCCAGAAAACGCTTCAATCGTCTTCACCGTTGGATAAAACCCTGCGATTCAGCATCTTGTTCAATTTTGGAGAAGCAGCATCTCAGAGAAGGCTGTAGGATTTGGGATTCCTGGGAACTCCGAAGCTCCAACTTTGGGGAATGCCGGTCAGTAAGGTCCTCGCTGTAATCCCCTGGGAACTCCGAAGCTC
>CALEIL010000428.1 GCA_937876435.1 uncultured Bacteroidota bacterium | reverse complement strand
CCTGATTTCGGGTCTGAATCGATCATAAAATCACCGATAGAGTCCAGTCATTACAAATTCATAAACCAGGATACTTATTCCCGGGTTGAATGATGATTCGCATAGGATTATTACATCAATTGTGCCACAATGGCCGGGGTCCGTTTTGCATGTCCGGACGATTCCCGGTAAATTATACCACAACAAAGGAACACTGAACTTTTATCAGATCGTTTATGACGTGACAAAATTAAATAGTTTTCAGAGATAATGCAGATGATATGAGTTAATTATTTTACATATACCTTGACTGGATAGGCCCTTAAATGTCCGCAATTTGTGATTGAAGAAATGTGTATATTTTGTAATCTGATGGTCCACCGTCGGGTATAGTAAAATGAAGCTTGGTCTATGATCCAGAGTTCTCTGAGCGTTGATCACATGCGTGCGTATCAGTTGTTACTGAGGGTATTAGGACGGTCCTAAGTTTACTTTCAACTTACTCTGATATCCAATGAACAGGTCAGCGTTATCTTCATCGGTAAAAGCCGGACTGTTGATGACACCAGGGATCGCGATGATCCGGTTATTGGCATCCGCGAGTACATATACCCGGTCCTTGAAAGGAAGAGGAATCGTATAGTCGTTGAATAATTTTTTCAAACTTTTCCTCGTAAATGGGGCAGTCCCCAATAAAATGACATCGCCTGGTAACCTGTGGCGCATTTTCAAAGGAAGTACAACCCTGGAGCGAGAGATCGGGACAATCCATTCGTCTATATGATTAGACCGGGGTCTATTTTGTGGAAAGCTGATCCGGTCTCCACCAGGCAACACAATTTCAGAGCCAATCGTCAATTCAACCGAATCCCCGACAGACCAGCCGTCATAAAATGTATCCCGGATCAACCACACGGTGCCGCGATCGTACCACGCATTGACGTGGTGTCCTTCGAATTGGGTGCCCGTTTTCCATTCTCCGGCGGATTCGATAAAATCCTGAACGCTATCCGGGTATAATCCGTGATCGAGCAAATACAATTTAATCAGAAATGATGCAGCGAAATCGGGAGACTCTTGACCGGGAATAGAAATCTTCTGAATATCTGGAGAAATCTGCTGAACCCGTTGATTCCTGAATAAATCTATCTGGGTTTCAATATACTTCTGATAGTCCTTAAGGGCGGAAATGGAATCCAGTGCCTTTCTCAGATATTGGGGATGAGTTTTTGTAAGGGGCTCCAACATCTGGTGACGAATCCGGTTGCGTAGGTATTTGTCCGATTGATTGGATTCATCGTCCCTATAACTCACCCGGGAATCATGGGCAAATTGTCGAATTTCGTCCTGTGGGATCCACAGCATAGGACGGATTATCCGGCCTCTGATCTGCGGTATTCCACTCAGGCCTTTTAGTCCGCTTCCTCTAAAAAGGTTGATGAGGAAGGTTTCCACCTGATCATGACCGTGATGCGCCGTGCAGACATAATCGTAGGAATGCTCTTCCGCTATCTGGGCAAAAAAGGCATACCGGAGTTCACGGGCGGCCACCTGGGTGGAAAGATTTCTTTTCTGAGCCCAGGCGGTCGTATCTTCGGAACGGATGTACAGGGGAATTTTGTTTTCCTCGCAAAACCGATGGACCAGTTCTTCGTCCAGATCCGAGGCATCTCCCCTCAATTTGAAGTTGAAATGTGCGATACCAAAAGTCAGAGGTAACTCCGAAAACAAATGAGCCATGACCATGGAATCCATCCCTCCACTGACCGCTAATAAAAATTTGGAGGTTAACCGGTGATCGTCTTCCAGTAATTTAATTAATTCATCGTGGATCTTCCGGACTAATGGATGCATATCATAATCCTCTTTGATTCAACCAGCGTTGATAGACTCTGGCATTTTGATTGTGTTGACTCAGACTGGAAGAAAAATTATGTAATCCGCTATTATCGGGTTTAGCCACCATATACAGGTAGCCGTGGTCCTCGGGTTGGAGTACGGCATCGATCCCACTGATGCTTGAGATTCCGATCGGACCCGGGGGCAATCCAGCGTATTTATAAGTATTGTAAGGGGAATCCAGTTCCAGATGTTTGTACAGAACGCGTCGCGTATCAAATATCTTATTGGCAAAGACGATCGTAGGATCGGCCTGGAGAGGCATCCCAATCCGCAATCTGTTGAGATAAAGTCGGGCTACCGTAGGTTTTTCACGGGCGGCGATAGTCTCCCGGTCCACTATGGAAGCCAGGATATACACATCTTTTGGTGACATTCCCAGTTCCGCCGCTTTGGATCTCCTGCCATTTTGATCCCAAAACTGGTCGTGCTCCCGTAGGAGCCGTTCCACGAGGGATTCACAATCAGTATTCCAGTACATCTGATAGGTATTGGGGATAAAAAGCGTCAGTAAACTGTCGTGATGGAAACCGCGATCTTTCAGCAAAGGTGAGGAGGTCAGGCATTCGAGGATCTGCAGCGAATCCATCAGGAAATACCGGTCCAGTTTTCCCGAAATCAATTCTACATCTCTTTCATTGTGAATTACGACCCGGGTCGCTTCCTGTCTTCCCGAACGCAGCAGATTGATCAATTCCCGGTTGGTATTGAGGGATTTAAAATTGTACCGACCGGTTTTCAAATCATCGGGACCAAATTTCATCGCCCTGGCAGCCCTGTCGAATTTCGACGGGTCTATCAGAATGTCGGGTAATCTTCTCTCGAGTGAATCCGGGGTAGTTTCCGGGTATATATACAGGATACCCGAATGGTCCTTTTTGATGTTGTGCGAAAAAAGCGCATCGTAGTATTGATATCCTATCCATCCGGCAATTGCTCCGCCCACCACTACAACGAATCCTATGGCCCACCACCATTTCATCAATACTGCTCGTTTTCGTTGGGAAAATCGCCGCTTTTGATGTCTTTCCGGTAGGCTTCAGCAGCCCCGTGGATTTGCTCAAACAAATCGAGATAACGGCGTAGAAACCGAGGTTGAAAGTCCTTGGTGATGCCCAGCATATCGTGGGTGACCAGGACCTGACCATCTACCTTGTCCCCGGCTCCGATCCCTATGATGGGTATATTCACGCTGGCAGTGACCTCGGCGGCGAGTTCCGCAGGAATCTTCTCCAGCACGATTCCGAAACATCCCAGTTTTTCCAGCAACCTGGCATCGGATTTCAATCTCTCAGCTTCGCTTTGCTCTTTTGCCCGGACGGTATATGTTCCAAACTTATAAATCGATTGCGGGGTCAATCCCAGGTGCCCCATTACCGGGACCCCCGCAGATAGAATTCGTTTGACACTGTCTTTTATTTCCTCCCCACCTTCTATTTTTACCGCGTGAGCTCCTGATTCCTTCATGATCCTGATGGCAGAAGAGAGAGCCTTTTTGGAATTGCCCTGATACGTACCAAATGGCAAATCGACTATGACCAGGGCTTTTTGAATTCCTCTCACAACGCTGCTGGCATGATAGATCATCTGATCCAGGGTAATGGGCAGGGTAGTTTCATGCCCGGCCATGACGTTGGATGCCGAGTCTCCTACCAACAGGACTTCTATCCCCGCATCGTCCAGGATCCTGGCCATGGAATAATCGTACGCTGTCAGCATTGCAATTTTCTCCCCTGAATCTTTCATTTGCTGCAGGGTGTGGACCGTGATCCGTCTGACTTCTTTGGATATTGACATATTTTTCTTGTATTGATTTAAAAAATATTGTCGAAGGTACGCAAATCTATATTTCCGCCGGATAGGATGATTCCATTGTTTTTACCCTGGAATATCTCAGGGTATTTCCGGACGACAGCCAGAGGTACTGCGGATGATGGTTCGATGACTATTTTGAGAAATCTATAAATATCTTTCATGGCAGCCACGATTTCCTGATCATTGACGGTGAGGATATCGCCCACGTGCTTTTGGATGATCGGAAAATTGACGTCCCCCAATTGGGTGCGAAGTCCGTCGGCGATGGTTTCGGGATGGAGACTCGGAACGATTTCTCCGGTATGAAACGATCGCCTGGCATCATCGGCTCCCTCCGGTTCGGCGCCATACACTTTTGTGTCAGGCGACAAAAGTTGAGTAGCCAGTGCTGTGCCGGCGAGCAGACCCCCTCCGCCAACCGGTACGATGAGATGATCCAGATCCTGGTGTACTTCCAGAAATTCTCCCGCACAGGACGCATTGCCATAGATCATATCCATATCATTGGAAGGATGGATAAAAATGACTTTCGGATGTGCCTGGAGATATTCTGACATCCTGGTCTGCCGGTCTGCCGGGCTGTTCCCGGATCTGATAATTTCTGCCCCGTATCTTTGCACCGCTTCCACTTTGGCTTCAGGGGCATTTTGGGGCATGACGAGAACAGCTTTTTTCCCAAATACCCGCGCAGCTTTGGCCAAAGCCTGAGCAAAATTGCCCGAAGAATGACTGGCTAATACTTCCGAGTTCTTATGTAGCAACTTAGCATGGGCAGCATAAATTCCGCCTCTGATTTTAAAGGATCCAGCCTTTTGAAAATTTTCGCATTTAAACAAAAGTTTTGAACCGTAGGTTTCGTTTATAATGGCAGAGGACATGATCGGGGTAATATGTATATGAGGTTTGACAACTCTTTGAATATTCTGATACTCTTTTTGATCCATGATTTTGTCGATTAATTTATTGGGACATTCTGGTATTTCAAATTTAATAAATATTGCACATGGCAAGGACGCGTGGAACGAGAAACTTTCTAAAAACAACCATGGTTGGAGGACTGGTGGTGCTATTGCCTCTGGCAATATTTTATATCCTGGTGACTTTTTTGTTTTACTCTATTTCCGGCGTAGCCAAGCCACTACTGGGGCTCTCTAATGTACAATCCGCCTTTAAATATCCATTCCTGGTAGATGTTTTTGCTTTTATCTTCCTGCTGGCTTTGTGTTTTTTGGTCGGATTGTTTGTCAGCACGCGGATCGGCCAGGTATGGGTCAATGCGATTGAAAGAAAAATTCTATTTAAGTTACCGTATTACGGAACTTTGCGGGAAGCTGTCCATCAACTTTTGGGGAATTCCAACATGAATTTGTTTAAGGTAGTATTGGTTGATCTGTATGGTACAGGTACACTCGCCACGGCTTTTTTGACCGATGAATCGGATGGAGATTATGTGACGGTATTCGTTCCTACAGGGCCCAACCCTACCAGTGGATTTGTTTTTCACGTAAAACGTCATCAGATAAGATATGTAGATACTAAAGGGGAGGAAGCGATTCGTTCCATCATAAGCGTAGGAACAGGATCGGCCAACATTCTCAACAAACATTTTTCCAGTGGAAATAACGGGAATACCATCCCTGGTCAAATTCCCCCAAAGTCAGAAAATTTACCTGATGATCCCAAACCTACAGAAACCAAGGCTTTTGGAGAACCTGTGAATAATTGAGTATCGGATTATTTGGTAACCCCGAAATCATTTGGTAAAATCGGGATCTAAATCGATCATTCTTGAAAATAGGACTGATTTCCGATACGCATGGATTCATAGGAAATGATACCCTCGATGCCTTATCCGGGGTCGATGAAATATGGCACGCTGGTGACATTGGCACGCTTGATATCACGGACCAATTGCAGAGGATAGCGCCGGTTCGGGCTGTATATGGTAATATAGATAATCATCAAATCCGGACAGAATGGCCGGAATTTGGTTTTTACGAACTGGATGGCAATCGGTTTCTGATGATCCATATCGCCAATCGATTAGGGAGCTACAATCCCCGGGTTCGCGAGTTGATTGCGGAGTACCACCCCGGATTTCTGATTTGCGGCCATTCACATATCCTCAAGGTGCAGTTTGATAAACGATTCGACCTTCTCTATATCAACCCCGGGGCTGTCGGTCACCATGGTTTCCACTTAATGAGGACCTTAATCACCTTTGAGATCAGAGACGGGATAGTCACCGAGATGAAAGCAGTGGAATTGGGGAAAAGAGGGCGGTAAGCGCTGGTGCAAGGCATCTGTCGCCTGGCCCGTACCGGCCTCAATTCAACCAATACGTCATTTTAAACACCAGGGCTCTGTTACGGGAGTAACGATGGTCGAGCGAATAATTATCGGTATAGACCAGGAATATATCGGATACGGGTTGGTACCTCCACTGAAATCTCATATTTAGATTGAGATTATCTATCTGCTCATTGTACTGGACAAACAAAGACCAAAAAATCTTGTCGGTGAATGTGATATCGAATTTTGGTCCTGCCAGAAAAAATGTATTCCTCGTGAATGGTTCTGGAAGATCAATGTCGGTATAACTCAACTTCATGGACAAATTCACATAGGGCTGGAAACGGTAACCAAGCTGACCTTCGTAATACTGAATATTTCCATTGTAGAAATGTCCTGTTTTGATCAGGGCAGCGTAATTGAATGAATTCCTGGCCGTAGAGACAAAACTGGCCATAATGGCACCAAATTTATACTCACTATCCGTTGTCAAAAAATGCTCGTTTTGTTGAGTCGGATCAAAATCCTGGTCCAAAGTGACAAAACTACGCTCATAACCCAACTTGAATTCCGATCTGTTTCGGAATACGACGATGTACGAGAGCAGATCATTCTGTTCCACTTTCTCGAAGGACTTGGAAAAATAATTTTCACTGGATAAAGTCGGTCCGTGGTTGACGATCCATCGATTGGGTACAAACAGCCAGGTGACGGAAGGCCGTATCAATTGATAACCCCGCCGGCGAATGTACCCCACCTCGGCGTTGTAATTTTCACCGACCGATGCCTGACTAATTTCAGCCTGCAAATTCTTGGTTTTATAATTCAGCAGCGCACCCTGAGAGTGAGAATTGTCTTTTTCTCCGGGTTGCCAGGAATGGTGATAATAGATCTTACCAGTCCAGATGTTGTCCTTACTGGCCAGGTTGTAATCCATGCCCAAAACCCTGTTGTACAAATGACTCGTATCTGCTTGATGCAAAAATTCTTTATTCACGGCTATGATCCCAATATTGGAACGGGCAAACACCTTTTTCTGGACCGAGGCCACCGTATAGTTCCTGGCTAATAAATCCGAATTCTTTTTGGTCGTCATATTCATAAGACCGACGCGTACATCATTTCCGATTTTGCCATTCAATCGAACACCACCGATGACCGGCGCATCCAATCCTATCCGCCGGGAAAAAAACGGAGTCGTGTTTTCGGATCCGTACCCGGCAAACAAGTCGCTGTTCTCCAGAAAAAATTGTCTTTTTTCCGGAAATAATAATTCAAACCGGTCGATATTGGTAATCTGCTGATCTACCTCCACCTGGGCAAAATCAGGGTTATAGGTCAGATCAAGATTCATAGCCGATGAAATGCCGATTTTGGCATCCAGTCCAAAATCCGGTTTAAACATCCCTTTGGGGTCCCGGAGTTCATTTTCACTATAACTCCCAAAAACGTACGGGATGACCGAGAGTTGGGTTTTGGGGTGAGGAAGTGGAGATTCAAATATGAGTGTACCAGTATGCGCCAGTGATGCCGTGGGAAATTGCCTCGGAACGGGAGCCCATGATGATTTTTCGTTGGATTTGAGGTCGAGCCGACTAAAATTGATATTCCATTCCCGGCTTCCTTCTGGATAATTAATCGATTTGAAAGGGATTTCCATTTCCGTCACCCATCGGTCAGCATACTGTCGCGTGACTGAAACCCACTTGCAGTCCCAATCAAGGCTCACTTTCGAACCATTGGACATAGTGCCGTCCCATTTAGCCCCTGAAGCTGAAACCCCAAATGAATACCCTGTGGTCTGATCCAGAAACGGATCTATGAATACGAGAAAGTTGTCGTTTTTCCCAAAACTAAAATCCCGGCGATAGGATTCCATGACTCGTTTTCCTGGAATGGTGTCATAAAAGATGATCGCCATATATAGATGTTCCGGGCTATATGCCACGAGAATTTCCGAAGGCTGAGTCGCATACCCGGTGTCGACGGGCAATACCTTAAAAAATTGGTCTGCTTTTTCTGCCACCAACCAATCCGTTTCATCAATCACACCGTCAATCGTGATCTCTTCCTGGATCAGCCT
>CALEIL010000427.1 GCA_937876435.1 uncultured Bacteroidota bacterium | reverse complement strand
ATGTCAAAAAAGATGAAGAAAAACATGATATGTATTTAGATTTTCGTGCACTAGAAATCTACCATTACAATCTGACCAGACTGCTGACTTCAGCTCTTTTGATAACGGGAAATTTGATCTGAACGAGCGTTCCCATTGATTCCTGTTCATGATACTTGTCTATAATTTCGATGTCGATGTTGATTCCTTTGGTGGCTTTCAACACTTCCAGTTTTTCATTGATGATCTTCAACGCCCTGGATTCAGGTTTGTGAAGTTTTAGTTTATTGATATGGTCGGCTTCGCTTCTGCCGATGCCGTCATCTTCCACTTCGCACAGGAGGATATCATCGCTCAACCTGATAAATCTCAGATGGATATGACCAGCTTCCCTTTTATGAAATAACCCATGTTGGATGGCATTTTCAACGAATGGCTGTATCGTCATGGTAGGGATGACTATATCCTCGAGATCCAGCGTGGGATCGATTTCATAGAAAGCTTCAAATTTGCCATCGGAAACCATGATTTCCAGATCCAGGTAATTGGTTAATAAAGCGATTTCTGTGCTGAGCGGTATATAACTGCTTTTCGACGAATCCAGGTACATCCGCATCAAGCGGCTAAAAGAAGTGAGGTACATATCTGCCCGTTCCTCATCGTGATCCTGGATATAATACTGGATGGCACTGATGGTATTGAAGATAAAATGCGGGTTGAGCTGGGCCTGTAGCACCTGGAGCTCCAACTCGGAAAGCCGGTTGACCATATCATCAGATTTCCTTTTTTTGAGGTTCCGGTTTCGTAACCAGAAATAAATCAGATATCCCACTACAATATTCCCTAGCAACAGCAACAATATCAGGAACCAGGTAGCCTGATAGAAATGCTGATTGATGGTGATTGTAAAATTCTTCTCAACCGCCAATAAATTCCCGTAACGATCAAAAGTCTTTAATTTGAAATCGTAGGTTCCGGCGTCCAGATTGGACAATATTATACCATCTATTGCTGAAAAAATTACGGTATCGTTTCGGGTGGTATTGATGAGTTTGAAATAATTCTGGTCGATAAAATAACTGGCTGATGAAGCGGGGAAAAGCTTGAAATAGGTGACGTCCGATGGAAGGCTGATATGATTCCCTCTGGGGAAAAGTACTTCAGATTTTTCTACCCCACGACGATAAAGCAACAGATGATCCAAGCCGAAATCCTTAAAATAATTGACCATCGAATCCCGTAAGTCGAGTTTGATGACACCGTCCGGATAGCCCAGGTAAAATCCGGAATTGTCCTGGAAATAGGAATTCAGGTTAAATTCGTTTTCCGGTAGACCGTCCCGAACGGAATAGTTGAGGATCAAATTTTGCTTGAGATTGAGCAAGGTGACTCCATAAAATGTCCCCAGCCAGTATTTATCTTTATTTTCCCGGAAGACCGCTGTGATGATATTGTTCCGAAGGCCGTCAGCCATGCTGATATGATTCACGGCGGATTCTCCAGGTGTGTATATAAACAAACCATCTCTGCCTGCTAAGAAAAACTTGCCATCGTATTTGAATATCGAAAAAATGGTAGATTGGATCTGAGAGTTGGAATGAAGTTCAATCCGGTGGATCGTATTCTGGAGTAAATCAAGATTATATAATCCAACATCGGTAGCCAATAAAAGCGAATTCGAGTCCTGCGGGAATATATCATTGATGCGGCTCACGTTCTCGGGGAGGTCCCACGCTTCCACCATCCTGGAATTGCGGACGTCGTACCTGGTGATGAGCTGCGAGGTTTCATTGACCACATGAGCTACCCACAAATCTGGAGAGCTCCCCATTTGAACCGCAGAAATCGGTGCAGTGACCGGGTGGATTTCGGAATGCTGGGTTTTGGGATTGTAACTTATCAGGTGACTGATATCGTTGTTCTCTATATTTCCTCCAGATGCAAACCACAACTTTCCAAGGGAATCCGCTTCGATCGTAGTCAATCGTTCGAAATTCAATAATTGCCTGGTGGCGGGATTTCGAAACTGGACCAATTTTTCTTTTCCAGATATCAGATCTTTCACCATAAGACCGTGATTGTTGGCCAAAGCATAAAAAGTAGAATCCGTTTTATACAACCCTTTCGCCACGAAATTCCAATTGGAAGCATTGGTTTGGCGGTTCACAATGCTTTTACTCAGGGGATAATCTGTAAAACGGAGCGTTGTGAGATTGTTTTTAGCCCCCACAAAAATTTCCTTTTGAAAATCATGACCCGCAAATAAATGAATATCCTGATTTCCACGAATCAGGGATTGCAATGTCATCCACCGGCCTCCTTCTCTGTAATACAGATATCCTGTGGCTATCGTATTGGGAAATGAAACAGAACCCAATACCAGGTTGCCGTGATTGTCTTCGAATATTCGGCGCATATTGCGCACCGCAAGGATAGGCGTCAATTCATTACCCGTAGTAAAGGTGCGGATCTGGAACACTCCATCCCATCGGCTGACCCATATATTGTCGAAGCGGTCGCTGTGAAAAATGTTGACATTGGCGGTGGAATTAAATTCCATAGGGGACAAAAGAGCTCCCGCTTTGGAAATCTCATAACTGACGATTTTGCGGTTATTGACAACAAACCATATTTTATTTTTGGTGACACAAAACGCGGTCATATTCCCATTCATATTTGGGATGGGAATTTTGTTTTTGATGACGCCATCCTGATCGACAATTTTCAAAGACAAGGATTGCGTGGTATCTGACCAGATTTCGTAGGCGTATTCGTTCCATATCACGTCGTAAAACAACAACCTGCCCACAGTAGAAACTGTAGTGTCCAGTGGTAAAATACTGATAGGATGTTTTGGGCTAAATGCGAGTGAGTGAAGAGCCTGGCTTTCCCTTTGCTCGATCAGGTATTGGGTAGAGTCGTTCCAGCTCTGCCCATCCACTATTTGTCCTTTCACGTGGTTGGTCCCGATCAAAAGCTGCGGAAGATTAAAAAACTGGTATCCGTTGGTCCGTTTGAAATCATGCACCGAGGATAACCATAGCTTTTTCTCCTGGTCCTGAAACATGTAGTCGATCAGATTGTAGGAATACAGTTCTTTTTCCAGCCGGTAAGTTTGATAGTCTGGTGTGTACACATCATGGGTGGGTAATGGTTCGATCTGACCATACCCCCAGCTCATAAATGCCAGGAACAATAATCCCGTATATATCAGTTTTTTTGACATGACCAGTGGCGACCTCCACAATTGGGGTGGTTTCTTCAGGTGTGGGGATATTTTTTGTTCAAAAAAAGATTGTCCGTTATGACCAATATAGTTTCAAGATACAGCTTTATCCCTAAAAAGATCTTAAAACTTGTCGTTGGATGGATAATTTTTTTCAGGATCTTCATCCAAGCCACCAACCTAACCCATTGAGTATGACAAAAAGTAAGGTGGCTATGGCCAGTTGTTTGAGTAGGGGGTCTATCTGCCGTTCTTCCCGGTTCCAAAGCGAAACGAGGTTTGTGACGAATAAAGGGAAGGATAAAAAAATCAACCATTGTGTCCAGTGCTGGTTATTGATCAAAATATAAATAATCGCCAGGATCCATCCGGATGATAATAAAACCAGATGGTATATTCTGGCTTTTTGAGGCCCGAGCGTTACCGGAATCGTGTTTTTCCGATGAAGCTTGTCGGCGGCCAGATCCCTGATATTATTGAGGTTGAGTACCCCTACCGAAAACATCCCCAGGGTCGAGGCCAGTAGAATATTGCGTGGGAAAAATTCACCGTGAATTACAAAATGAGATCCCAGTACCCCCACCAGACCAAAAAACAGGAAGACCGACAAATCTCCCAGGCCCACGTATCCATAAGGCCTCTTGCCTACGGTATACGTGATGGCAGCCACGATAGCCAGAACTCCGGTACCAAGCAATATGAGCAACCCTTTAATGGGTATATCAGCTACCAGCAACAGACCAATTCCACTGATCAATGCGATGAGGGAAGTGATCGCTATAGCTCTTTTCATTTGTACCGGACTGATGTGTCCGCCCTGCATAGCCCTTTCGGGCCCGATCCGTCCTTCTATATCCACGCCCGAAGAAAAATCACCATAATCGTTGGCGAAATTGGAAAGAATCTGGAGAACCAGTGTCGTGATCACCGCAAGAATCAGGGCTGTTCCATCGACGTGTCCGTCTGCGTAAGCCAGCGTCGCCCCCATGAGAACCGATGATAAGGCAAGGGGCAGTGTTCTCAACCTGGCAGCATGAATCCAGGATTTGAAGGAACTCATTATGGAAATTGAGGGTACTGGTCAAAATCCGGGTCTCTTTTTTCCAGAAAAGCCTGCCGACCTTCCTGCGCTTCATCCATGAGATAAAACATGAGCGTGGCATCCCCCGCAAATTCCATCAACCCCCGCTGCCCATCGAGTTCGGCGTTGAGACCGCGTTTGATCATACGGAGGGCCATGGGGCTTCTTTTTTTGATCGTTTCACACCAGGCCATCACCGTATCTTCGAGATCCGTCAATGGAACTACCTTATTGACCATTCCCATCCTTTCCGCTTCTTCAGCCGAATATTGTTCGCAAAGAAACCAGATTTCCCTGGCTTTTTTCTGACCTACATGACGGGCCAGGTAGGACGATCCAAATCCGGCATCAAAGCTGCCCACCTTGGGTCCAGTCTGCCCAAAAATCGCGTTGTCTGAGGCTATGGTCAGATCACAAACCACGTGCAGCACGTGTCCGCCTCCGATCGCGTACCCGTTGACCATCGCAATGACGGGCTTGGGTAGTGCTCGGATTTGCTTATGCACGTCAAGAATATTGAGACGTGGAACGCCATCATCGCCTATATATCCGCCCTTGCCTTTCACATTCTGGTCGCCACCCGAACAAAAAGCTTTGTCACCGATACCTGTCAACACGACGACACGGATATCTGTCCTGTCAGCGCAAATTCGAAACGCAGAGATTAGTTCGTTGACCGTTTGGGGACGAAATGCATTGTACACCTCCGGACGATTGAAGGTGATCTTGGCTACCTGATCGCATTCTTCGAACAGTATATCGTTATATTCCTGTATCGTTTTCCAATTTCGTCGGTTCATAGATTGCTTTTTAATTGATCAAAGTATCGCTTGAGGATCTGGTCGTTTTCTTCAGTTGGAGTCCGGATTTCCAGTATAGCGGTACCGGTATTGCCTGCAAATGTCGGAAAAATTTCCCGGAGTTCCTCCATATTGCTGACCGAATAGGTGCTGATCCTGGGGTCCCTCACCGCATCGAGCACACTTTCAGAATGAGGCGTCTCCAGGAAAGGATCGGATATTTCTGATTTTTGAGGTCCCTCGATAAACCGGAATATTCCACCCCCTCCATTGTTGATGACGATCACTTTAAATCGGGAAGGTCGCGGTGTTTGCCAGAATGCATTGCGGTCATACAAAAACGAAATATCACCAGTGATCAGCCACACGGGTTTGTCAACTTCCTGCGTGGCAAAGCCGAGCGCAGTGCTCGTGCACCCGTCGATCCCGCTGACGCCCCGGTTGCTGTAACAATCGATGCCCTCCTTCATTTCGAAAAGTAAACTGTACCTGATCGAGGCGCTGTTGCCCAGGTGGAGTACGATAGGCACAGGTAAATGGTGAGTCAGAAAATCCCAGGCCTTGAGATCTGACCACGGGGCATCAAGGATGAACTGGTCGTGTTTGGATCGGGCTATCCCGGCACGAGATTCCCATAAACTCCGGAAGTCGGAGGATTTTTTCCCAAATTCACTAATAGCCATCAAAAACTGATGGGGAGGGATCCGGATCACCTCCGTCAACGACCCAAAGGTGTCGCGGAAATCTGCGTTTTTCCCTACGTGCCAATGCTGGATTCCATCAGACTCCAACAACAATTTTTTGATTTTCTTGGATACGATCTCTTTCCCGAATGTGATCAGTAAATCTGGCTTGTAATTTTGCCATTCGGTTTCATCCATCGGGAAAATGCATCGGTCGATATGATCGACCCGGAAGAACCCTCCCGAAATATTGGAAGTGTGTTCCTTGAGCACGACCGTCTTTTTTCGGGTGACCATATGCTCCAACCAGGCATTGAGCATATTTCGTGGGGGGTGTTGGCCCACGAGAATCATGACCTTGTTGGCAGCGTTCCACGTGTTTTTGAGTCGGGTAACGGTGTCCGATGAAAGTGATTTTTCGAGCAGAGGATGGTGGATAGTACGTACGGGGATCGATTTCGCTTCCTCGAAGTCATACAAAGGTTCATCGAGATGAAGGTTGATGTGGACCGGTCCTTCATCATTCCCCATGCATCCTTTCAGAACCTCATTGACTTTCATGTCAAAATAGTCTGGCTGATCGACCGAAGATTCATCGATCGTCAGACTTGCTTTGACGTAATTACTGAAGACGTTGTTTTGCCGGATGGACTGTCCATGTCCCTGGTCGATCAGGTGGGAAGGCCGATCCGCAGACAAGACGATCAATGGGATGTTCTGATAATAAGCTTCTACTACAGCAGGAGCATAATGAAGAAGGGCAGTCCCGGATGTACAGTTGAGAATGACAGGCCGTCTAATTTTCATGGCAATTCCCAGTGCTATAAAACCTGCGGTTCTTTCATCCGGTACAGAATATAATTCAAAATCCCCCCGACCGGCAAAAGTTTGTATCAGGGGAGCATTTCTGGAACCGGGACTTATGACCACTTTGTCAAATCCCTTTCGCGAGAAAATTTCAACCAAACGCTGGACGACTGCTTTATTTGAAATCATGTTTTTTGCTGCCCTTTGTGTATTTTAGAACGCAAAGTACTTAATTTATCCTGAATCTCCAGCCACTCATTTTGAATAATGGAATCGATGGTAAGCCCTCCGCCGGCATACAGGATATTGTGTTGGGATAATACCTCCAGACAACGCAAATTGATGAATAAGCGGCTTTTCTCCTGATTCCACACGGGACCCAGAAATCCGGTGTAGTACCTGCGGGGCGATCTTTCAATTCGCTGGATAGTTTCTACGGCAGTATCTACCGGATAACCGCTCAGAGCCGGTCCCGGATGGAGATCAAACGGATTGACCGCCCGATCCAGCATTGGGATCGAATAGTCGGATTTTAAATGGTACACTGGTCCGGCTTTGACCGGTCTGGGACCTTCCTTCCGAAATGCCCTGGTGGCAATTATTTCCTCGATAAATTGTTCCACAAATCGGTGCTCCATTCTCTCTTTTCCTGTCCATTGTTCCAGATCGGGTGCATCCTGCAGTGTGCCGGCCAGAGCCACGGTCCGTTGTTCAGGATACTGGGTGTCGAGTAGTAGTTCAGGGCTGGCCCCCATCCACAATTCCTGCCCCGGGATGTAAAATAAAAAAATAAACGCCCTGGTATAGGATTCCCGCAGACTTAGTAAGAAATCGGGCATGGAATCTATCCGCTTTTGTTCCAACTCCCGGACCGAAATGACGATTTTTTCCAGATGACCCATTTTGATCGCATCGATAGCCTGGTCAAACATCGAGCGATAATCCGATTGATCCGTTTGGGATCCTTTTCGGTTACTTTTTATCCAGTTTGGTTCTGGAAGACCGTCCAATTCGATCGGTTTGGGTGAACCGGGGATTCTGTAAATATTTTCCAAGGTGGAATCGAATGGTGCGAACACAAATCCGGATTCGTTGTAGACTTCACCGGGTGATATGGATATTGCCGGTCCGCAAACCTGAAAGAACCCTGAAGTTCCGGGCATGGAGAAAATAGCCATTGATTCTGTCATAAAAGCAAAGTTGGTTGATTCCTTAATACTTTTAAATGTGATAATGTTTTCTGGTTTCCGGCCGATTTATTTTTCCGGTCGGCGTGTAGATCATTTTATCAATCCAAATGATGGTTTTGGGTTTTTCGTATTTGCTGAGGATCCCATCGAAAAGCGACTGTATGCCGTCAACCGATGTTTTATCCCCTTTTTGAATGACTAATACTACTTTTTCACCGAATTCCATGTCCGGTTGCCCGGTGATGAAGTAAGGGGATTGGATTACACCCGCGAGCTTTTTTTCGATGACCTCCGGGAAGAGTTTGAGCCCACC